>SLSP01000073.1 GCA_007130345.1 Thermoflexales bacterium | reverse complement strand
GGTTCACGGGTCGAGACCGATGGCGCAGTTACCATCCCCGCGCGTAACTTTATCGATCTGGTGAACTCCCTGCCCCCAGAGCAAGTGGATGTGGATATGGACCCCGAAACTCAGGCGTTAGCCCTCAGTTGCGGGATGGTGAAGGCGAGCTTCCGAGGGATCTCCGCGGAGGAATTCCCCGTAGTGCCCGAACCGGAACAAGAGAACGGCTTCGCGGTCGAAGCCGGCGACCTGCGCATCGGACTAGAGCACGTAGTCTTCGCCGCTTCGACGGACGAAAGCCACCCGGTGCTCACCGGCGTGCTGGCCGAGTTCGAAGGCGACACGCTGACACTGGCCGCCGCCGATGGCTTCCGCCTCTCAGTGCGCCACGTCCCGCTGATCAATCCCGTGCCTGAACCCTTCAGCGTGATCATCCCCGCGCGCGCCTTGATGGAATTGTTGCGCATCATCGGGATACAGGAAGAGCCGGTCAAGATGTATACCACCCACGCGCATAACCAGATCATCTTCCGGCTGGAAGACACGGTGCTGAACTCCGGCCTCATCGACGGCAACTACCCGGACGTGCGGCGCATCATCCCCGAAGCGCACACCACGCGCGTCGTCTTGGGCCGCGAGGAGTTGTTGCAAGCGTGTAAACGCGCCGCCATCTTCGCCCGTGACGTGGCGAACATCGTCACGCTGGCTATCGAATCCGGCGAGATGGTCGTGTCTGCCGATTCTTCCGAATCAGGACAGGGGTCTACCCGGCTGGTGGCTAACGTGGACGGTGAGGAGTTGGAGATCGCCTTCAACGTGCGCTTCCTAATTGACGTGCTCTCGGCTCTGGACGTGCCCCAGGTGATGCTCGACCTCAACATGCCCACCAATCCTGGCGTGATCAAGGCTGTGGGAGACGACGCGTTCGTTCATGTGGTCATGCCGATGCACCTGGGCCGCCGCTGAACGCGCCTTTGTCGGTTACAGGGCTGAAGATGAGATCACGCGATCTCATTTTTAGCCCTGTTGTTTGTTAGATAGGAACAGGTGAACATGAACAATCGTCCCAAGACACCCTCTAACCCAACGTTGCCCGCGTTACCCCCAGAAGCCCTCAAGCGCGTGTGTGACCCCGCCAGCTTCTCGTTCTCCTTGACCGATGAGCTACCCTGCACCGTCGAAGTCATCGGCCAGGATCGCGCCGTCGATGCCATCGACTTCGGGCTGAATATCCAGAGTCCCGGCTTCAACATCTTCGTGATGGGGCCGGTGGGCACCGGGCGGCGCTCCATTGTGCAGCGGATCGTGGCCGAGCAGGCGGCGCAGGCCCCGACGCCCAACGACTGGGTCTACGTCAACCGCTTCAACAAGCCGGGATACCCACGCGCCATCGGCCTGCCGGCGGGGCAGGGGCGCGAATTCCGCACCGATATGGAGCGCTTCAACAACTCGCTGATGGCGCGCTTGTCCCTGGCCTTCGAGACCGATCAGTACGCCGAAGCGCGCGAAGCCCTGGAGCAGAAGTTCCGCACGCTGCAACAAGAGGAGCTCGCCACCGTAGACGCGGCCTGCCGCGAGCGGGGCTTCACCCTGGTGCGCTCGGCTTCGGGACTGTACATCACCCCGGTGCGCGATGGCGAACTGCTGACGCCGGAGACCTTCAGCCAGTTACCCTCCGACGAAAAGGCGCGTATGAGTCAAGACCTCGATGGGTTGGAGGATATGCTGGCCAGCGTGATGCGGCGGTTGCGCGAACACGAACGTCGCACCCAGGCCGAGGTAGAAAATCTCGACCGTGAGGTAGCGGATTTCACCGTCAGTCCGCTGCTCCAGGACTTGCAAACGCGCTACGCTGACCATCCCGAAGTCACAAAATACCTGGACGCGGTGCGCCAGGACGTTATCAACAACGTGGCCGTCTTTCAGGATGAGGGCGCCGACGAAGACCGGGATGGCGGACGCTCGCTGCTGGATATCCCCTTCAGCCAGCGCTATCAGGTCAACCTGTTCGTCGATCACAGCCGGACAGAAGGCGCGCCCGTGGTCATCGAAGAGCATCCCACCTACGAGAAGCTCTTCGGCCGTATCGAATACGACGTGCGCAACGGCGTGACCGCCACCGACCACACGCTGATCCGGCCGGGCGCGTTGCATCGCGCCAACGGCGGCTACCTCGTGCTGGATGCCGCCGCGCTGCTGGAGATGCCCAACGTGTGGGCCGGGCTGAAGCGCGCCATCTTCCGCAAGGTCATCTGCATCGAGGTCTCCGATGGCCGCCAACTGGTGCGCACGGTAACGCCGGAACCAGAGCCGATTCCCTTACAGGTAAAAATCATCTTACAAGGGATGCCCTACATCTACTTTGCGCTGCACGCTTACGATGACGATTTTCTCAAGTTGTTCAAGGTGCTGGCCGATTTCCACCCTGACATGGAACGCACGCCGGAGAACGAACACGCCTACGTGCAGTTTGTCCGGTGGATGTGTCAGACCGAGCAGCTTATGCCGTTGACTCCGGGGGCCGTCGCGCGGATAGTGGAGCACGGTTCGCGATTGGCAGAGCACCAGGAACGTTTGAGCACCCAATTCGGCAAAGTCGCCGATCTGCTGCGCGAGGCCGCCTATTGGGCACGCCGTGCCGGGCACGAAGCCGTCTTGCGCGAGGACGTGGTGACGGCGTTGGCGCAACAACGCCGGCGCTCCAACCGCTCCGAGGAGACTGTGCGCCGCGCGATGCTGGAAGGTGAGTTGATCGTCGAGACGGAGGGGGCGCGGATAGGACAGACTAGCGGCCTCACGGTGACCTCGTTGGGAGAATACGACTATGGCGTGCCGGCGCGCATCACGGCGCGGGCCTACGTGGGACGCGGCAACGTGGTGAATATCCACCGCGAGGTGGACTTGAGCGGTCCTGTCCATAGCAAAGGCGTGCTGACCCTGGGCGGGTATTTCGGCGAGCAGTACGGCGCGCAGCACACCCTCTCAATGGAAGCGAGCCTGAACTTCGAGCAAATTTACGACGACATCGATGGGGATAGCGCGTCGTTGGCCGAGTTGTGCGTGCTGCTCTCGGCCATTGGGCGACTGCCCCTGCGCCAGGACTTGGCGCTCACCGGTTCGATTGACCAGAGCGGGCGCGTGCAGTCCGTCGGCGGCGTCAACGAGAAGATCGAGGGCTACTTCGCGCTCTGCTGCACGCGGGGCTTGACCGGCACACAAGGCGTGGTCATCCCTGCCAGCAACGCCAGTCACCTGATGCTGGATGACGACGTCATCTCCGCCGTGCGCGCGGGCCAATTCCACGTCTACCCGGTGGCGATGATCGACGACGTGCTACCCCTGCTCTTCGGGCGGGAAGCGGGCGCGCGTGACACGGCGGGCCATTTCCCGCCGGACTCCGTCCACGGCATCGTGGCAGCGCGCCTGCGCCAGTTCGCCAAACACGCCGAGCGCGAAGATGATGAGGACGAAGACGAGTAGCAGACCACTTTATAAGCACGCTCCAAGCCCCCGTCCCCGGGGGCGGCTGGTCACGTTTGACGTTTGACGCTTCACGTTTCACAAGGAGGTCACAATGCTTACAAACCTGATCCACAAAAACCGCAGCTATCGACGTTTTGTGCAATCCGCCGCCGTCTCCCGCGAGACCCTGGTAGAATTGGTGGACTTGGCCCGCCATTCTCCGTCGGGCGCGAATCGGCAGCCGCTCAAGTTCATCCTCTCCGCCTCGCCGGAGACCAACGCCCGCATCTTTCCGTGCCTGCACTGGGCGGGCTATCTCCAGGACTGGCTCGGCCCCGCCGAGGGCGAGCGCCCGGCGGCCTACATCATCATCCTGGGCGATACCGAGATCGCGCGGGACTTCGGCGTGGATCACGGCATCGCGGCGCAGAGCATCATGCTCGGCGCGGCAGAACGCGGCCTGGGCGGGTGTATGCTCGGCGCAATCGAGCGGGACGCGCTGCGCGCCGCGCTGGACATCCCCGAACGCTACGCCATCCTGCTGGTGCTGGCCCTGGGCGAACCTGCCGAGACGGTGCTGCTCGAACCGGTCGGCGACGATGGCAGCATCCGCTACTGGCGCGACGCCGCCGGCGTGCATCACGTCCCCAAACGGGCATTGGATGACGTGATCCTCGACGGATGACCAGCCCCCGCGCTATCATCAACGTCTCCGGGCTGGTGCCAGAGGCGCAGGAGATTACCCGGTGCGTGGCCGAAATCTACCTCAGCCACACGCGCTCCTGGCTGATCAGCCTGCTGGCCCGCGGCTCGGCTGTGACCGGGGGCTGCATTCCAGGATGCAGCGACATCAATTTGCTGCTTTATCTGGATGAGGGTACATTTGTGGGCGGCCTGCATCCGCCGTTGGACTTGAGCCTGTCCGTCCAGAGCGATCTCGCAACGATCTCTTGCGCGCCTTTCCGCCGCGTCCAGTGCGAGGTCGTATCCCCTAACCGCCTCGACACGCTCACCGGCCCAATTCCGGGCGCGTACCACGTCATAGCCGGACATTGTCACCTGCCCGAAACCACCCCCAAACAACTGGAAACCTCGGCCCAGGCCGCGCTCGACGCGCTCCAACCCTGGCCGCCTTACGTGACCTCGGCCCTCTGGTCGCGGGGTGCCGGGCGATTGCCCTATTGCATCCGCCGGCTTTGTACCGACGTTTGGGCCGTGTTGCGCCAGGTGCTCACATTCGAGTTGGCGGATCCGCTGCGGGCCTGGCAATTGCCCAAAGTGCAGGCGATGGCGCTCCTCGCGCCGGAAAGCGCGCGCTCGCGCCTGATTTGGGACTTTTACCGCGCGTTGCAGGTCTATTACCCGGAGCAAACCGACATCGAGGCGGCCTGGGATATCGTGGAACACGGCATCGCTTTCCGACGGGCGGCGCGCGCCTGGTGGCAGGAGCGCGGATGACCCGGCGCGTCGAGCGGGACGCTCTGGGCGAGGTGCGCGTTCCGGCAGACGCGCTGTGGGGCGCGCAGACACAACGCGCCATCGAGAACTTCCCCATCTCCGGGCAACGCTTCGGGCGACGCTTCCTCGCGGCGCTGGGTCACGTCAAGCGGGCCGCGGCGCAGGCTAACGCCGAATTGGGTCGGCTGGATGACCGCCGCGCGCGCGCCATCCTCCGCGCCTGCGATGAGGTTATCCTCGGCGAGCTGGACGCGCATTTCCCGGTGGACGTCTTCCAGACCGGCTCCGGCACCTCCACCAATATGAACGCCAACGAGGTGCTCGCGCGCCGGGCGATGCAGTTGGCCCCCGAAGCGGGGCCGATTCACCCCAACGACCACGTCAACGCGAGTCAGTCCAGCAACGATGTCATTCCCACCGCCATTCATATCGCGGTGACGTTGGCCTTGCGCGATGCGCTGCTCCCCGCGCTGGACACGTTGCGCGCCGCGCTGGAAGAGCGCGCCATCGCCTTCGATGACGTGGTCAAGAGTGGGCGCACGCACCTTCAGGACGCCGCGCCGGTGCGGATGGGCCAGGTCTTCGGCGGCTACGCCACGCAAATCGCGCAGAGCCGCGAGCGTGGCGCGCGCGCGGTGGACGCGCTGCGCGAGGTCGCGCTTGGCGGGACGGCGGTGGGGACGGGCCTCAACTGCCCGCCGGACTTCCCGCGCCGCGCGCTGGCCCATCTCAACGCCGCGCTCGGCACGGACTTTGCGGAAGCTGCGGATCACATCGCGGCCAACGCCGCCCGCGATGCCCTGGTCGAGGTCTCCGGCACGCTCAAGGTGATGGCCGTCAGCGTCCACAAGGTCGCCAATGACCTGCGCTGGCTCGGCTCCGGCCCGCGCGATGGTCTGGGGGAACTGCGCCTGCCGGCCGTCCAACCGGGATCCTCCATTATGCCCGGCAAAGTGAACCCCGTCATCCCCGAAGCGGTGCTGATGGTGTGCGCGCAGGTGATCGGCTACGATGTCGCCAACACGCTCGGCGGGCTGGGCGGGCACTTCGAACTGAACCTGATGATGCCGCTGCTGGCGCACAATCTGCTCACCGGCACAGAGATGCTGGCTAACGCGACGCGCCTGCTGGCCGAGCGGTGCGTCACCGAGTTGGAGGTGGATCGCGCGCGCTGCCAGGCGGGCGTGGAACACAACCTCGCGCTGGCGACGGCGCTGGCTCCCGCCATCGGCCACGACCGGGCCGCCGCCATCGCGCAGGAGGCCGAGCGCACCGGTCAAACCGTGCGTGAGGTGGCCCAGGCGCAAGGCGCACTATCTCCAGAAGAATTAGCGCGCTTGCTGGATCCTCGACGGATGACGTTTGACGCCTGACGTTTCACGAAGCCGAAGCCCACCATTGAGTCCC
>SLSP01000412.1 GCA_007130345.1 Thermoflexales bacterium | reverse complement strand
CGGTGCGCGAAGACCTGATCAACACGCTCACAGAACAATTCGAGCTAGAACTGGATCGCGGCCTGCACGAGATTGAGGTGGCGATCTCGCCCTACACGCGCTTCATCCGCGCCGAGCGCAAGCACCTCGACAGCACGCGCCACGAATTGCTCACCATCCGCGAGTGGCTGGATCGCCAATCCGCCGATGTTCAGACGATGCTGTGAGCCGGTAGCTGCGGGAGAGAGATGAACCCGCCGTAGCGTAAAACGCCCGGTGGCGGAGTGGGCAGAGTGTGGCTGACGGAACGCTCGGCCAGACGCGCCTCATGTTCACAGACATCAGCCCCCCGGTTGTGCTGGGGGGCTGTGCTATCAGGGAGGGCTAAGATGAAACCACCGACGGATCTTCGCCGCTACCGCCGCCGCACCGAGACGACGCTGGCAATCGCGGTGGCGCTGATGTTGCTCGTGGGCGGCAGTGTGACGGTGGGGCTGGTCTATGGCTGGCCCGCTGCCGCGAGCGCGTTGCTCTGTCTGTTACCGGGCGCGTTCACGTTCTTGCTGCTGTGGTTGGTGTTGCTATGCCTGGAGTGTCTGTCCAAGTTCTAGTACAGCGCGGCAGAATAATGCCCGTCAAACGTGAAACGTCAAACGTCACGCAATCCATATCTTGGCATTGATTTTGACGTTTGACGCATGACGTTTGACACATGACGTTTGACGAACTTTGAACCACGCCCCCAAAATGACTCATGCCCCTGTGTATATCTGCGCTTTCTGTGATAAAATCAGAGAGACACACCTTGTAACGCCAGTTGACAAATCACAAGGATAGAGCCATGAACAAACTCGACGAATTCTTCCCCAGAGCCAAACCCACCGACGTAGACGTGTTGGGCAGCGTGGTGAGCGGGAGTCTGGGCAAGGGGCTGGAAGCCAAGCTCGCGCCCGACCGCATCATCGAGGGGCTGGCGGTGGGCCGCTATGTGGTGGTGCGCGGGCAAACCGACCGCCGCTTCTTTGGGATGATTACCGACGTGGCACTGGAAAGCCGCCATCCCGAAGTGGAGCAGTCCCCGCCGGACGATCCCGACGGCTACCTGGCGCGGGTCTATCGCGGCACGCTGACCTATGGGCGAATGCACATCACGCCGATGCTGGTGCTGGAAAGCGGCGAGATTCGGCCCGCCAAGACCGTGCCCGCGCACTTCACCCGCGTCCACGTGGCCTCGCCGGAGGAGGTGGCGCAGATCTTCGGCGATCCCGACGAGGCCGGGCGCTTCTACATCGGCGAGCCGCTGGAGATGGAAGGCACACGCATCGCGCTGGACTTGCAGCGCTTCGTGGAGCGCTCTAGCGGCATCTTCGGCAAGAGCGGGACGGGGAAGACGTTCCTCACGCGGATGGTGCTGGCGGGCATCATCCAGGAGCGCGCGGCGGTGAACCTGGTCTTCGATATGCACAACGAATACGGCTGGCGCGTGCAGGACGAGTCGAAGCAGGATGTGAAGGGGCTGCGTCAACTCTTCTACGATGGGCGCGTGAGCGTCTTCACCCTCGATGACGAATCCTCTAAGCGACGCGGCAGCAAGACCGATTACGTGGTGAAGCTCGGCTACGAGCACCTCGAGCCGGAAGACCTGGAGATGCTGGCCCCGCTCTTCGGCTTTACCGATGTGCAATCCAACGCGCTCTATATGCTGAAGCGCCGCCTGGGCAACAAGTGGGTGAAGCGGCTGCTGGCGGATGAACCGGATGACGTGCTCATCGACATCCTGGAGAACAATCAGCTCCACGAGGGGACATTGGGCGCGATCAAACGCAAGCTCTCCATCCTGCAACGCTTCGATTTTCTGGTGGATGGCGCGCCCGATGACGCCATCAGCCGCATCCTGGACTACCTGGCGAGCGACAAGAACGTGATTCTGGAATTCGGGCGATACGGCAACGCGCTCGAAGCGTATATCCTGGTAGCGAACTACATCACGCGGCGCATCCACAACGCCTACGTGCGGCGCAAAGAGGCCGCGCTCGGCGGCCAGGGCGAAGAGCCGCGCCCGCTCATCATCACCATCGAAGAGGCGCACAAATTCCTCGACCCGGCCATCGCCCGGCACACTATCTTCGGCACGATTGCCCGCGAGATGCGCAAGTACAACGTCTCGCTGCTGGTGGTGGATCAGCGGCCGAGCGGCATCGACCCGGAGGTGATGAGCCAGATCGGGACGCGGGTGACGGCTCTGCTGGACGAGGAGAACGACATCCGCGCGGTCTTCTCCGGCGTCGCGGGGACGGCAGCGTTGCGCGAGGTGCTGGCGCGGCTGGAGACCAAGCAGCAAGCCCTCATCCTGGGACACGCCGTGCCAATGCCTATCGTGATCCGCACGCGGAACTATCAGGACCTCTATGGCGTGGTGGGCCAGCAGCCCGGTAACGTGGACGCGGCCCGGGCCGCACTCTTTGGCTCGTAAAGCACAGACCCATGCGCGAGAACGCTACAGAGCGAGCCAATATCCTGGTCGTAGATGATACCCTGGCCAACCTGCGTTTCCTGACCGATGTGTTGACCCAACAGGGCTATATCACGCGCCCCGTTCGTGAGGGCAAAATCGCGCTCACCTCCGCGCAGATCGACCCGCCGGATTTGATTTTGCTGGATATTATGATGCCCGGAATGGATGGGTACGCTGTTTGCACGGCACTCAAAGACGACCCTCGCACCCGCGATATACCGGTGCTCTTCCTGAGCGCCCTCAACCAGCCCGTGGAAAAAGTCCGGGCCTTCCGTGTTGGTGGCGTGGACTTCATTACCAAGCCCTTTTACGTGAATGAGGTGCTGGCGCGGGTGGAAACCCACTTGACGCTGCGCCAACTACAGCGCGAACTGGAACAGCGCAATGCCGAGTTGGAACAGAGCAATCGCGAGCTGCGGCAGGCATTGGCGACGCTCAAAACTTTAAGTGGCCTGGTGCCTATTTGCGGATGGTGTGGGCGGAAAATCCAGGATGATGATGGGCAATGGGTTAGAGTGGAGGCGTATATCGAGGCGCGCTCCGAAGCCCAGTTCACGCACGGCATCTGCCCGGCATGCCTGGACACCTTGAAGAAGCCGGAGCATTAGAGATGCTCTGGCGCGATTTCCTGCATGTGTAACCGGCCAGTTTTATGAGCAACGCTCTAAGCTCCCATAGCAAAACAAGGTAACGTGATGGAACATAATACCATCTTGATCATTGACGACGACGCGCGCGTGCTCAAAACCTTCGCGCGGAACCTGCGGAGCGAGGGCTACACGGTCGAAACGGCCCCGGACGGCGTCACGGGCTTGCGCAGCTACCATCAGACCCGCCCGGACATTGTGCTGTTGGACGTGCGCCTTCCCGGCATGGATGGCTTCGAGGTGTTGCACGCGATACGGCAGCACAACCCCGACGCCGAGGTGATCCTCGTGACCGGCCACGGGGATATGAAGGTCGCCGTCTCCGCCTTGCGCGCCGGAGCCTCCGACTTCATCACCAAGCCGGCGGTTGCCCACGAGCTTGAAGCCGCGCTGCGCCGCTCTGAAGAACGCACTCGGCTCAAACAAGCCCTGCGGCGAGCGCAACAATCCGTGCGCTCCAGTGAGGCCAAGCTGCGCGCCCTGTTAGAACACGCGCCCGTCGGCGTGGTGGTGGTAGACGAGCTAGGCCACATCGTGATGCTCAACACGCGGGCTGTGGAGATGTTCGGCTACCGCCCGGAGGAGCTGATGGGCCAGATGGTCGAGATGCTGCTCCCAGAAGAGCACCGCGCCATCCACACAACGATGCGGCAACGCTATACACAGCACCCGACCTCGCGGTTTATGGGGCAGCAGCAGAAGCTCATGGCACGGCGCAAAAACGGCACCGTCTTCCCGGTGGAGATCGGTTTGAGCGTGGCCGAGGTATCCGCCGGCGGCCACCTGATCGCCAGCTACATTAACGACACCACCGAGCGCTACCAGACCGAGGCCGCGCTCTTGCAAGCCAAAGACCAGGCCGAAGAGGCCAGTCGCGCCAAGAGCACGTTTTTGGCGAATATGAACCACGAGTTACGCACCCCCCTCAACGCCATCCTGGGCTTCAGCCAACTGCTGCTCCACCACGAACAGCTTACCTCGGCGCAGCAAGAAGATCTGTCCATCATCATCCAAAGCGCGGAGCACCTCCTCGCCCTGATCAACGCGGTGCTGGACTTCAGCAAAATCGAGGCCGGGCAAGTCACTCTGAACCCCACCGCGTTCAACCTCTGCCAGATGTTAGAGGATATCGAGGATATGTTACGCATCAAGGCCGAAGAGAAAGCGCTGGGGCTATACTTCCAGCGTGATGAGAACGTGCCGTGCCATATCTACGCCGATGAACTTAAACTGCGCCAGGTGTTGATCAACCTGCTCGATAACGCCCTCAAGTTCACCCAGAAAGGGGAGATCGTCTTACACGCGCGCCGCGTCTCCCCAATGGCCGATGAGGACGCGCGTATTGAATTCTCGGTGCAAGATACCGGTCCCGGCATCGCGCCAGAAGAGCGGAAAACCCTCTTTGAAGCCTTCATCCAGACCAACGCGGGGCAGCGCGCGCGCCAGGGCACGGGACTGGGGCTGGCTATCAGCCGAGAATTCGCGCGCTTGATGGGCGGCGAGTTGACCGTGCGCAGCCAACCCGGGCAAGGCGCGTGCTTCGCGTTCGACATTCCGGTCAGTATCCAGGACGCTTTCGACATACCCGCCAAATCGTCGCCCCGACAGGTAATCGGAATCCAGCCGCACTCTATGCCCCCGGATGGCAGCGACTACCGCGTGCTGATCGCCGAGGGAGACGCCAACAACCGCGCGCTCCTGAAGAAACTGCTCGACCCGTTGGGATTCGCCACGCGGGATGTGGAGGATGGCCCGACCGCGCTCAAGATGTGGCAACGCTGGTCTCCGCATATCGCGCTGGTAGATACCGCCCTCCCGCGCATGTCCGGGGAGGAGGTGGTAGAGCGGGCGCGCGCGTGCTCCGGCCCCCAGGCCACCGTGTGGATCGCCCTGACGACAGAATACCTTATGGCAGTGCCAGAGCATAACCACAGCGAGATATTCGATGCCATCATCACCAAGCCCTTCTCTCCAGATAAGCTGTTCGAGTGCTTAAAGGCCCATCTGCCGATACGTTTCATCTACGCGGCCCAGGAGCCGCGGGTGTTACAAACGCCCCTCATCCGGGCGTCGGATATGGTCGAGCACATGAGGGAGTTGGACTCGGCCATGCAAGAGCAATTGCATCAAGCTGTATTGCGGACGGACATCGAACACATCATCCACCTGATTACTAAAATTGAGGCCCACGATAACGCGCTGGCACAAGCCCTGCTCAATATGGCAGAGCGCTTCGATTATAACCGGATGCTGACGGTTTTGCGGGATGTAGCCGATAGCGCGACATAATTGAGCCACATTCCAAGCCGCCCTACCCGCGCTATTTGACGATCCCAACAGGGGTGCTATGCTTTTATGGACATAGTTCGCTTGCGGATCGTCAAGCGTCAAACGTCAAAACCATGTCACCCTTACGCAACAACGGAGGTACGGATGGATCCTGATGTCTTTACGCGCCAAACGCGCTTGCGGCGCTTCCCTCCGGCGCAATTGCTCTATATCACCTACCGCCGCCTGCGCGAACAGGGACTCCGCGCGACGTGGCACTGGCTTCACGACAAACTGGCCCGGCGCTTCGGCGGCTTCTCACCACCCCGCTACAGCCAGGTGCGCCCCCAACTCTTCGTGGGCGGCCAGCATCACCGCCGGGGATTGTCCAAGATGCGCGACCTGGGTATCCAGGCGGTAGTCAACATGCGCGCCGAGTCCGATGACGCGCAACGCGGCGTGGCCCTCGACCAGTATCTCTGGCTCGCCATCCCTGACGATTACGCGCCAGCCCCAGAGGATCTCGCGCGCGGCGCGGCCTTTATCACCGCGCAGATCGCCGCCGGGCGCGGTGTCTACATCCATTGCGCGGCCGGCGTGGGACGCGCCCCCACCATCGCCGCCGCCTATCTCGTCTCCACCGGGCTATCCCCCGACGCGGCCTGGGAGACCATCCGCCGGGTGCGATCTTTCATCCGCCCCACACCGCCCCAGATCGAGGCCATAGCTCGATTCGCCGCGACCTCTGGAGACAATTCCCCCGAGTCGACCGCAGAACCGAGCGAGGCACCCGCGCTAGAGGCGGGGATCGCCTATAGCTTGGGAGCAGGAGGCCCTATGCACTATCGCGCGCAATTAGCCGACGAACAAATCTCCGGCGACCCCGGAGTCACCGGAGACCTGATCGATGCCCACGCCGAGATTTTGTTGACCTGGGCACGCGAGGAGATCTGGCGACTGGTTCACGCCACCCAGGGCCTCGACGACGAGGCCGCCTGGGACGTGTTGGAGCCGCAAATCAGCATCTTGCGCCGCCATCTGCGGAACATCGCCAGAGCCAGCAGCATGGCCGAGGACCCCGAAACGATGCTCCGCGCGCTGTTGCAGCCGCCGGAGTACGCCGATGCGTCCTGATGGCATTTTAGTCCTCGGACATTAAGAGCCTTTGCAATGAACTCCACGACGACCTCCTGGGAACATCAACTCATAGCGCGGGCCACCCAGGGGATGGACGCGCCGCGCCACCGCTACCGTCACCCATCCGACGCGGTGGCACTGGCGCAAGCTTACGCGCACTGTGACGCCATCACCCAGGCGCACAGCCGCACCTTTCACCTGGCTTCGGGGCTGTTACCCGGCGCAAAGCGGCGAGCCGTCCGCGCCCTGTACGCTTTCTGTCGCGTCAGTGACGACCTGGTGGACGCGCCGGCCGCCAATCCCGACGCGGCGCTGGCCGATTGGCGACGCCGTGTCCAGAGCGCGCACCCCGAACGCGATGGGCCGGTGCTGCTGGCCTGGGCCGATACACAGGCGCGCTACGGTATCCCCGCGCTCTACATCGAGCAATTGCTGGACGGCGTGGCCCGTGACCTCCACCAGACGCGCTATGCCACCTTCGCCGACCTGGCAGCTTACAGCTACGGCGTCGCCTCGACGGTGGGGCTGATGGCGATGCACATTGTCGGGTTCGACGGGCCGGAGGCCATCCCTTACGCGGTCAAACTGGGCGTGGCACTCCAGCTTACCAACATTCTGCGCGACGTAGGCGAGGACTGGGCGCGGGGCCGCCTCTATCTGCCGCGAGACGAACTCGCCGCGCACGGCCTCACCGAGGCCGACATCGCCGCCGGGCAGCCCGACGCCCGCTGGCACGCGCTGATGCGCTTCCAGATCGCGCGCGCGCGCCGCCTGTATGCCGAAGCCCTGCCGGGCGTGCGCTTGCTCCACCGGGACGGGCGATTCGCCATCGCCGCCGCCGCCGAACTCTACGCCGCCATCCTCGACGACATCGAAGCGCACGGGATGGACGTTTTCAACCGCCGCGCCCACATCAGCACATGGAGCAAGCTCCGCCGGTTGCCCGGTATCTGGTGGCGGGCACATCGATGAACAACCACTACGACTTCATCTTCGCCGGAGGCGGATGCGCCGGGTTGAGCCTGGCCTACGCCATGAGCCAGACCGAGTTCCGCGACCGCGCAATGCTCATCATCGACCCGGTGGTGAAGGCGTATAACGACCACACCTGGTGCTATTGGAGCCGCGAGCCGTCGCCCTTCGACGCCCTCGCCTACCGCACCTGGGATCGGATAGCCTTTATCGCGGCGGGCTTCGAGCGCGAGTTCGACCTGGCCCCCTATCGCTATCGGATGGTGCGCGGCCTTGACTTCTACCGGCACACCCGCGAGGCGCTGACCGCGCTGCCCAACGTGGACTTTCTGCGCGGCGAGGTGGAGCGCGTGGTGGATGCCGCGGGGCCGGAGAAGCAGCGCGCCGAAGTCCTGGTCAACGCGCTGACTTTCACCGGCGACTGGGTCTTCGATAGCCGTTATCGCGCCACCGAGTACCGGCCTCTCACGCGGCGTTATCACTACCTCACGCAGCACTTCCTGGGATGGGAGATCGAGACCGCCGCCCCGGTCTTCGATCCCGCCACCCCGCGCATGTTCGACTTCCGCACGCCGCAGCGCGGGGCGATGCGCTTCGTCTACGTGCTGCCCTACGATGCGCGCCGGGGCCTGGTGGAATACACGCTCTTTTCCAAAGACCTGCTCCCGCTGGCGGAGTACGAGGCCGCGCTCCGCGCCTACATCGCCGATGTGCTCGGCGCGCGCGAGTACCGCATCCTGGAAGAGGAACGCGACCTCATCCCGATGACGGAGCATCCCGCCGAGCGACGGGCCGGACAGCGCGTGCTCAACATCGGGACGCGGGGCGGGCGCGTCAAGGCGTCCACCGGCTACGCCTTCCTCCGCATCCAACGGGACGCCGCCGCCATCATCCGCTCGCTGCGCGCGCGCGGCCATCCCTTCGACCTGCCCGCGCCGCCGCGCCGCTATCGCACCTTCGACGCGATCTTGCTGGACATCCTCCAGTATCATGGCGACCTGGGGCAGACTGCCTTCACCGCAATGTTCCGCAACAATCCCCTCGACCGTCTGTTCCGTTTTCTGGATGAGGAGGGCGATGTGTACGAAAACCTGCGCCTGATGGCCTCCGTCCCGTCGTGGCCGTTCATCCGGGCATGGATTCACTTACACACACGCAGGCTTCGTTAGAGGGCATGTTTGACTCACCTGAAAGAATCCTAAAAAATCCGATTTTTTAGAAACTTGATACGAGATGTAGATTTTCCGCGTGCGAATTTCATATATTTAGTAGGTCGCGTGTGGAAAAATCGGATTTTTGGACTTTTTAACCATTTTGCTATGTGTTAATGACTCGTCAAACGTCAGGCGTCAAACGTCAAAACCGATGACACAATGGCTTGTCATACTTCTATAGTTTTTGTATCATGGCGTTTGACGTCTGACGTTTGACGCCCAAAGAGGTGCTACATGGCTTGGAATAAACATAAAAACCACATCGGGTATATTTATGAGTCCGAAGAAGCCTGGCAGGCCGTGGTTCCAGCCTTTATTGCGGACGGGCTGGCGCGCGATGAGAAGGTGTTCTGCGTGGGGAAGTCCCCAGAGACCCGGCTGCGGGACGCCGGCATTGACGTGGACGCCGCCCAGGAGCGCGGCCAACTGGCGCTGTTACCCGCAGAAGTCTACACGCCCGGCGGGCGCTTCGACCCGCAGACCATCATCGCCTGGCTGACCCGCGAGGTGGCGCAAGCTCTGGATGAGGGCTTCACCGCGCTGCGCGTCACCAGCGATATGTGCTGGGCCATCGAGTACTTCGCGGACTTCGACACGCTGGTGGAGTATGAGGCGCAGCTTCACGCCTTCTTCGCGGCGCAGGCGTGCGTCGCCCTGTGCCAGTATGACCGCCGCCGCTTCCCCGCCGAGGTGCTGCTGAACGTGCTGCGCACCCATCCGCACCTGATTGTGGACACGGAGCCGTGCGACAACGTGTGCTACGCGCCGCCCGACAAGTTGCGCGCCGCCTCCCACGCCGAAATCGAGCTGGACACGCGGCTGACCAACCTCAAGGCGATGCAGCGCGCCGTCGATGCCGCCCACCAAAGCGCGATGGAGGTCTCCCTGCTGCTGAAGGCCGCCCGCGCCATCCTGGCGCACCGCGAGTTCGAGGACGCGGCGCGCATCATCTTCGACATCGGCAAGCGGCTGACCGGCGCGACCTCCGGCTACGTGGCCTTGCTCTCCGACGAGGGCGACGAGAACGAGGTGCTGTTCCTCGATTCCGGCGGCGAGCTGTGTACCGTCGATCCCGAACTGCCGATGCCCATCCGGGGCCTGCGCGAGGCGGCCTATCGCACCGGGCAGGTGGTCTACGACAACCACTTCGACACCAGCCAGTGGATTAAGTATATCCCGGCGGGCCACAGTCCCCTGCACCAGGTGATGTTCGGGCCTTTGCCCATCGAAGGCAAGGTGGTGGGGCTGATGGGGCTGGCGAACAAGCCCGGCGGCTTCGACGACAACGACGCCCGGCTGGTGGGCGTCCTGGGAGAACTGGCCGCCGTCGCCTTGATGAACAGTCGCACCCTGGAGGCGCTCCAGGCCCGCGAGGCGTGGTATCGCGCGCTCTTCAACGCCAGCGGCGACGCGGTCTTCGCGCACCGCGTACACGAGGATGGGGCGGGGCACTTTATCGCCGTCAACGACGTGGCCTGCGAGCGCCTGGGCTACACCCGCGAGGAATTATTGGCCCGCACGCCCGTGGACATCGACAGCCCGGAACGGCAAGCGGCGATCCCGGAGATTACGCAAACTCTGTTGGCGCAGGGCCATGTGCTCTTCGAGACGGTGCATATCGCCAAAGATGGGACAGAAATCCCCGTAGAGGTCAACGCCCACTGTTTTGAGGTGGAGGGGGCACCGGTCATCCTCTCTGTGGCGCGCGACATCACCGAGCGGCAGGTAATGGAAGAGCAGTTACGCGCCTATACCGAGCGACTGGAGCGCCTGGTGGATGAGAAGGTGCTGGAATTGGAGCAGGCCCGCGCCAAAGTGATCCACGCCGGGAAGCTGGCCTCGCTAGGGGAGATGGCGACGGGCGTCGCCCACGAGATCAACCAGCCCTTGACCGCTATCCTTTTCGATGCCACGTATCTGCGGCGCATTTCCGCTCCCGACGCGGCGGAGCACGTCTTCTCCCGCCCCGAAGTCCACGCCATTGCCCAGGCCATCGAGGAGGATGTGGATCGGGTGCAGCATATCACGCAACACTTGCGCTCGTTTGGCCGCATCGCCGGGGGGCATAGCACCACCATCAACCTGAACCAGCCCATCCGCGACAGCCTGATTCTCGTCCAAGAGCGATTGCGCCTCCATGATGTAACGCTGACCCTCGATCTGGAGCCGGATTTGCCCCCGATTCAGGCCGATCCGCACAAGTTGGAACAGGTCTTCATCAACCTCATCAGCAACGCCGAGTACGCGCTGGCCCGCCGCGCCGCCGACGAGCCGGAGGGCTATCACAAATTGTTGGAAATTTCGACTGCCACCGAGGGCAATACGGTGGTAGCGCGCGTGCGCGATAACGGCTGCGGCATCTCAGAGGAAGCGCAAGCGCGCCTCTTCGAACCGTTCTTCACCACCAAGCCAGTGGGCGAAGGCACCGGCCTGGGCCTGTCCATCAGCTATGGGATTATCTCCGAGATTGGCGGTGAAATCCTCTGCGAGAGCCGGGAGGGCAGGGGCACGACCTTCAGCCTCTCCTTCCCGGCGGCGGGGGGCGTGGTATGACACGCGAACGCATCCTGTTGGTGGATGACGACCCCCGCATCCTGGAGGCTTATCAGCGGCTACTCGGCCTGCTGAACTACGAGATTGTGATCGCTAAGAATGGCGAGGAAGCGCTGGCGAAGTACGCGGAGACCAAGCCCGGCATTGTGATGATCGACTTCAAGATGCCGGGGATGAGCGGCCTGGAAGTGACGCGCGCGCTCCACGCGCGCGATCCCGATGCCGATGTGATTCTCGTCACCGGGCACAGCGACATCAACACCGTCATCCGGGCGTTGCGGCACGGGGTCTCGGACTTCGTGCCCAAGCCGGTCAACGATACCGCGCTGGAAGCGGCCTTGCGGCGCGCGGAACGGCGCATCCACCTCAAGCGCGAGTTGCGCGCCGCGCAAGAGGCCCTGCGTCGCTCAGAACGGGAGAAGTCCCTGATCCTGAACTCGACGCAGGAATTGTTTATGTATTGCACCCCCGATTTGAAAATTCAATGGGTTAACCGGGCAGCCGCGGAGTCCGTAGGGCTGGAACCTGCAGACCTGGTGGGGCAGCATTGTTACACAATGTGGCTCCAACGTTATGAACCGTGTGAGGTGTGTCCGGTGTTGCTTGCCCTGGAAACGGGCGAAGACCAGGAGATGGAAGTGACCACGCCGGATGGGCGGGTCTGGTTCGTGCGGGGCTATCCCGTGCGCGACGAGGCGGGCGAGATCGTCGGCCTGGTGGAGTTGACGCAGGACATCACCCGCAGGCGGCGCGCGGAAATCGCGGCGCAGCGCAGCGAGGCGCGCTACCGGCGCATGTTCGAAGGCGCGGCGGTCTCGCTGTGGGAAGAGGACATCACCGAGCTACGCGCCGCGCTGCAAGACCTACAGGCGCAAGGCGTCACCGATCTCGACGCTTACATGAAGGCCCATCCCGACTTTGTGGAACGGGCCATCGCGTTAATTCAGGTGCTTAACGTCAATTCCCGCACCCTGGAACTATACGGGGCCGCGTCCAAAGACGAACTGCTCGGCTCCCTGGCGAAGTCCTCCGTCCGGGACGCGCTGGACGACTTCCGCGCCGAACTGCTGATCATCGCCGATCCCGCCGGCGGCATATTCGAGAAGGAAACCCGCGCCAAAACTTTACAGGGCGAGACGCTGCACATCCTCCTCCGGATCACAATCCCCCCGATAACGGATCCCGTCCCCACAATGCTGGTCAGCGTCACCGACATCACCGCGCGCAAGCGCGCCGAAGCCGCGTTGCAACGCGCCCACGATGAGCTAGAGCTGCGCGTGCAAAATCGCACGGTCGAACTCACGCGGGCCAATCGCCAATTGGAAGAGGAAATCGTTGAGCGCGAGCGCGCCGAGGCGAGTCTGCGGCGCTTTGCGGATGAGCAAGCCACGCTGTACGCCATCACGGCAGCCGCGGCGCAGTTTTTGGAGCGGGACGAGTTGTTACACGCCACGTTAGATGCCGTAGTCCCAACCTTGCGCGCCGATGGCGGCTGGATCACCCTGACCGAGCATCCCGCAGAACCCAACCCGGACATTGCCGCGCACTCCGGCCTCGACGCGGCCTTTGTGGCGGCCTATGCACACATCGACCTCAGCGAGTGCCCCTGGAACGCAGACGATACCGTACCGAAGATCGCGCCGTGGCAAGCCGAGCTATGCACCCATATCCCCACCGCGCTGCTGGAAGAGCACGGCCTCAGCGCGCATCATTGCGTCCCGCTGTATGCCGGGTCGCAGGTGCTTGGGGTGTTGAACCTGGTCTGGCGTAGCCCGCCGCAAACGCCGCCCAACCCGGACTTGCTGCTGGCTATCGGGCAGCAGGTGGGCATCGCCCTGCACAACGCGCAACTCTACGCTGCCGCGCGCCAGGTCAACCGGTTGCGCATACTCAACGCCATCGCCAGTGCCGCCATCTCCTCACTGGATCTCGACATCGTGCTGCGCGAGGCGCTCGTCCTCATCTGTGAGGCGCTGGACGCCGAAGAAGGCTCCATCCTGCTGCGCGATGAGGACACGGGCGCATTGGTCTTCGCGCAGACGCTTTCGCCGGCGGAGGGGCTGGTTCTCGGCCAACGGATAGCGCCGGGGCAGGGCATTGCCGGATGGGTGGCGGAGCGCGGGGAATCGCTCCGCGTGAACGATGTGCAAGAGGAATCGCGCTGGTTCGCCGGCGTGGACGAGGCCACCGGCTTCGTGACGCGCTCGCTGCTGTGCGTGCCCCTCATTTACCGCGACCAGGTCACAGGCGTGCTGGAAGTGGTCAACAAGCGCGCGGGCCGGTTCAGCGATGAGGACTTGCACCTGCTCGAGGCGGCCGCGGCGAGCGCGGCGGCGGCCATCGACAACGCGCGCCTCTTCGCCGATACCCTCCAGCGCGCCGACGAGATGGCCCGCATCAACGAGATCGGCGTGGCGCTAGCGGCTTCGCTGGACATAGATGAGGTGGTCGAGACGGCCTTGCACCGCATCCAGCGGTTCTTCGCGGCGGATGGGGTCTTGTTATTACAGGTAGAGCACCCTTCGGACACGATCCCGCGTCTGGCCTACGCCGGATTGGATGAGCAGATCATAGATATTTCGGAGGTCTTTCCCCTTAACAACGATTTCAATCAAACCTTGATGCAACAGCACCAACCGGCTTTGATTGCCGACACGCAAGTCGATACGCGCTGGCCCCCGGCCTACAACGATTACGCCATCCACTATATGAGACGGCCAGTGCGCGCGGTGATGGTGATGCCGCTACAAGTTCGAGATCGCGTGATTGGGACGTTCACCGTCGCCAGCGACACGCCCCACGCCTACTCAGAGGATGACGTCCAGACGTTACAGACCCTCTCGGTGACGCTGGCTGTGGCCCTGGACAACGCCCGCCTCTATAGAGAACTCAAAGCATCGCTACAACAGCAACAAGAAACCCAAGATCGCCTGATCCACACAGAAAAGATGGCAGCATTGGGACGCCTGGCGGCCTCGATAGCGCACGAGATCAACAACCCGCTCCAGGCGGTGGAGGGGTATCTGGAAATGTCGCGGGAGAAGCTCCGGCGTCCCGATCAGCAAGCGCGGATTGCCGGGTACCTTGACGTGACCATCGGCGAAATCGAGCGTATCTCCGACATTGTGCGCCAGATGCACGAGTTTTATCGTCCCATACGGGATGGCCTGGGGTCTATCGACATCCACGCGATATTGGAGAGCGTGCTGACCCTCAGCGCCAAGCAACTGGAGCACAGCCGCGTCACGGTGACGCGGAGATGGGATGCGGAGCGCGCTATTGTCGCCGGCAACGCCGATCAACTCAAACAGGTCTTCCTCAACCTGGTGCTCAACGCCATCGACGCGATGCCCGACGGCGGCAATCTGCACATCCGCACCCAGGCCGATACCCTCCCGGAGTTTCGCGGGATGGGCACCGGCCCGGCCCTGTGCATCACCTTCACTGACAGCGGCGCGGGCATCTCTGCGGACGTGCTGCCGCACATCTTCGAGCCGTTCTTCACCACCAAAGGCAGCGGCACGGGCCTGGGATTGTCCATCAGCTATGGCATCATCGAATCGCACAGCGGCGAGATGTCCGTAGAGAGCGCGGTCAACGCGGGGACGACCTTCACCATCCGGCTCCCGGTGGTTGAGACGTGAGGGCGCGTGGGCGGGCGCTTTGACGTAGGCCGTAGGTCGGATTGGCGTAGCTTCCATATCCTCTAGCGGCAGGTCCGCGAAATCCCGCGCGGGCAAGCACTCCAGACTGGCGAGCGTGGCTTCCAGAACCGGGGTTAAGGTGGCTCTCTAGGATTTCGCCGGACAAATCGAGGGTTTCCCCCACTGGGCGTCATCCTGAGCGTAGCAGAAAGGTCTCTCTCCCCACCGCGGAGATTCCTCGACTACGCTCGGAATGACTCCTCCCCACCATCCGGCGAAATCCCAGAGAGCCCAAAAACCTAAGCACGCGAGCGCAGCCAGCGTCGCAGCAACGCCAGGCCGATGATCGTCCCTGCCACGCCGAGGATTGGCAGCGCGAATTTCCGCCGCCGCGCGGACGCCTGCTCCGGCGCGGCTTCCCGCAGCGCGGCGAAGAACGCCTCCACATCGCGCGCGGGGTGCGGGCGGAACATGTGCCAGACCGTCAGCGCGCCGCCTTGTTTGGTCTCCACGATCTCGTAGCCGAATCGCCGGTAGATGCGCGTGTTCTTTTCATCGCCGGTGATCAGGTAGATGCCTGACGCTTGTTCATCCTGATCGCAGAGCGCGTGAAAGTGTTCCAGCAGCCGCCGGCCGACGCCCTGCCCCTGACATTCCGGTGACACGGCCAGGATATCGAGTGTGTAGTAAGGGCGCGGCAAGGTGACGCTTAATATCCCCGCGGGGATGATTTGCAGGGTGCGCCACCAGTACATATCTTTAAGCATCGGCAGTAGCCGGGGCGCGTGCCGCAACACGATCCCCACCTGTTGATACCACGGCGCTGCCTGCGGCGCGGGCGGTCTGACGATAGCGACCCCGGCCAGCGTCTCGCCGATAGTTGCCGCGAGAACCTGCTCTCCGCCGGCCTGACTGAGCAACAAGCGCACCTCCCCCGCCTCGGCGAAGCGTTGGCGTTGCTCCGGCGTGGTCAGCTTGAGCGTATTGCGGGTAAAGCCTTCCTCCCGAAAGCTCGCGGCGATCAAAGCCGCCGCGCGGGGCAAGTCTTCGGCGGGCAAGGCCTCCATACGTACAGTATCGTGAGTTGTCTCAACAGTGTTCATCCGCGATCTCCTTGTATTCTAAACCCTATCAGCTCTATTGTAGTTGCAAACGCTACGCCAGACACGTACCCATAGTAACGAAATGCCCGGCTTTGTCCAGAGGAAATGTGACAGGTTACATCGTCATTACGCTCATAGTACGCTACTTCGGGGCGCGCCACAAGGAACTTCTGGGGGATTGCCGCTCATACTTTAGTCGCAGTAGCGCAAAACTGACCCTGTGACAAGAAGAAGTCCCCCGGTTGTTTTCAAGTAAGGACACGGATTTACACGGAAAAACACGGATTTTTTGGTTTTATCCGTGAAATCTGTGTTTATCCGTGTCCCAAACAGGGTGACTTTTGCGGTATTGCCTTTAGTCCTATCTCCCCCGGACTTCAGAACGTGGAGGGTGTCGAAGAGTCTCCGCCGGGCGTGGAGGTTCCTCGACATAACCTCTTCTCTCACTCGTGCCCGCGTCTTCTACCGCGACCTCTACATCGACATCACTATCCTCGAAGCCCGCATCCGCATCGTCAAAGAACGGGTGCAGCCCACCGATGACGCTTGACGCCTGACGTTTCACATTTCACGTTTCACCCCTAACACCCCCGGCCTCGTCCTCCAATTGCCCAAATCCCACAGATGCTTTATAATCTGTTTTGGGGATGGCATCGGCCCGTCCTCGATTAGCAGCTTCCCCTGGTTTGAAGTACGCTGTACCCACCTGAGCATTTATCTATGGTTGGAGGCAACGCATGGCGGAGTTTGTGCATCTCCACACCCACACGGAATTTTCGCTGCTCGATGGCCTGAGCAGTCCCAAAGCCTTGGCGACTTACGCCGCCGAACTGGGCATGAACGCCCTGGCGATCACGGATCACGGCGTGATGTTCGGCATTGTGGATTTTTACAAGGCGTGCCAGGACGCCGGCATCAAGCCCATCATCGGCCTGGAAGCCTATATGGCGCGCACATCGCGCCAGCATCGAGACCACAACGAGAAGCCCTATCACATCGTCCTGCTGGCCCAGAACCAGACCGGCTACCAGAACTTGCTGGCGCTCGCCAGCCTCGCGCAACTGGAAGGCTTCTATTACAAACCGCGCATCGACCACGAGACCCTCGCCCGACACAGCGCGGGCGTGATTGTGTTGACCGCGTGCGTCCAGGGCGAAATCCCGCAACTGTTCCACGCCGGGCGCGATGACCAGGCCCGCGAGGCGGTGCGCTGGTATCAGCAGCACTTCCCCGACCGCTTCTACATCGAGTTGCAGACGCACGATCTCCCCGACTACGACGCCACCTACGAGAAGCTGATCGCGCTGGCTCAGGAGATGCGCGTCCCCCTGGTCGCCACCAACGACATCCACTACGCCCGCCCCGACCAGGCCGACGCTCACGACATCCTGCTCTGCATCGGCACGGGCAAGTCCTACAACGAGCCGAACCGGATGCGGATGACCGACCCCTCTTACTATATGCGCTCGCCCGAAGAGATGTGGCGGCTGTACGGCCATCTGCCGGACGCGCTGGAGAACACGGTCAAGATCGCCGAGCAGTGCAACGTCGAGATCCAGTTCGCGCCGCCGTATCACCTGCCGCAGTTCCCCGTGCCGGAGAGCTGTGGTACTTCGTGGGATTATCTCAATCATCTCTGCAAGGAGGGGATGGTGACGCGCTATGGCGCGGACGCCGAGAAGCCCGACTACGTCGCGCGCCTGAACTACGAACTAGGCATCATCCACCAGATGGGCTTCGACGACTACTTCCTCATCGTGTGGGATCTCTGCAAGGCCGCCGAGGAGCGCGACATCTGGTGGAACGTGCGCGGCTCCGGCGCGGGCAGCGTGGTGGCGTACACGCTCGGCATCACCAACGTGGATCCGTTCAAGAACCGGCTGATGTTCGAGCGATTCCTCAACCCTGACCGGATTTCGATGCCCGATATCGACCTGGACTATCCCGACGACCGCCGCGAGGAGCTGATCCAGTACACGGTGGAGCGTTACGGCGCGGAGCGCGTCGCGGCCATCATCACCTTCGGGACGCTCGGCGCGCGCGCCGCCGTGCGCGACGTGGGCCGCGCGCTCGACATCCCCCTGGGCGAGGTGGATCGCGTGGCCCGCCTCATCCCCAACGTGCCCGGCAAGCCCGTCTCGCTGGCCCAGGCGATGGAGCAGGTCTCGGATCTGCGCGAGATTTACGACAGCACGCCCTACATCAAGAAGCTGCTGGACACGGCCCAACAGGTCGAAGGCGTCACGCGCCACGCCAGCACCCACGCCGCCGGCATCATCGTCTCCGACAGGCCGCTGGTGGACTACCTGCCCCTTCATCGGCCCACCAAAGGCAGTACCGAAGACAGCCCCGTGGGCAGCGTCTCGCAATGGCCGATGGAAATTGTGGATGCGATGGGGATGCTCAAAGTCGATTTCCTGGGACTGCGCACGCTCACCCACATGCGCAAAGCCTGCGAGTGGATCGAGAAGGAGCACGGGCGCAAGCTCGACCTGAACACCATCCCCTACGAGCGCGCGCCCGACGATCCCGCCCTCGACGCCGACGTGCTCGCGCTCTACGAGCTCCTCGCCAGCGGCGAAACCACCGGCGTCTTCCAGGTCGAAGGCGCGGGGATGCGCCGCACCCTGCGCGAACTGCGCCCCACGCAATTCCAGCACATCATCGCCGTGCTGGCCCTCTACCGCCCCGGCCCGATGGACAACATTCCCACCTACATCCGCCGGATGCACGGGGAAGAAGCGGTGGCCTATCATCACCCAATTTTGCAGGACGTGCTCGGTGATACCTACGGAATCATCGTGTATCAGGAGCAGATTATGCAGGTGGCCGTGCAGATGGCCGGCTACCAGCCCGGCGAAGCCGATATGATCCGCAAGGCCGTCTCCAAAAAGAAGACCAAGTTGATGGAGATGCACAAGAAGATGTTCCGCGAGGGGGCCATCAAGAAGGGGATCGCGGCAGAGGTGGCCGACGCGGTGTGGGGCGACATCGAGTTCTTCGCGCGGTACGGCTTCAACCGCGCCCACGCCACCGACTACGCCGTCATCACCGCGCAGACGGCCTACCTCAAGGCGCACTATCCCCTGGAATTTATGACCGCCCTGATGACCACCGAGCGTCACAATATCGAAAAGCTCGGCTTCCTGATTGCTGACGCCCGGCGCACCGATATCGAGGTCGCGCCTCCGTCCATCAACCGCTCGGAGGTGGAGTTCACCATCGAGCGCGACGCGAGCGGCACGCGCTTCATCCGCATCGGCCTGGGGGCCATCAAGAATGTGGGGGATGAGGCCATGCGCCTGGTGGTGGCCGCCCGCGAGGCCGGCGGCCCCTTCACCTCGCTGGACGACTTCGTTGAACGGATGGATCTCCGCAAGCTCAACCGCAAGACGCTGGAATGTCTGATCCAGGCCGGGGCACTGGACGAGTTTGGTCCGCGTCCCGCGCTCCTCTCCCTCATCGACGTGCTGCTGGCCGCCAGCGCGCAGACCCACGCCGCCCGCGAGGTGGGCCAGTTCTCGCTCTTCGATTCGATGACCGAAATGCGCCACACCATCCAGATTCCCTCCCACGCGCCCCCCATCTCCGACCGCAAGTTGTTGGAATGGGAGAAGGAACTGCTCGGCATCTACCTCTCCAAGCATCCGATGACCGCGCAAGAAAACGAATTGCTGAAGATGGACTTGATCAACATCACCATCGACCAGTTGGCTATCGAAGCGCCGCTGGGCCAGCAGTTGACGCTGGTGGGGATGGTGCAGGGCCTGCGCCGCATCACCACCAAGAAGGGCGACACGATGGCCTTCGTCACGCTGGAGGGGACGGGGGGCACGCTGGATGTGGTGGCCTTCCCCAAAACCTACGAGCGCTTCCGCGAGCTGCTGACTGAGGGCCGCCCGCTGGTAGTCAGCGGCAAGCTCGATAACCGCCCTGGCCGCGATGATCACCCGCTGCTGGCGAACTGGTTCAAAGACCCCGCCGATCTGTTGCGCCCTACGAACTCGCAGCCGCAGCAACAGCCGGCTTACCCGGACACGAAGAACAATGGCGGCGGAAACGGCCAGCCCGCGCCGGTTAAAGAGCCGGCGCAGACCTTCGCGCCGCCGGAGAAAGACCCGGTCGCGCCGGCCCCCGCCGCATCCGCGCCCGCGCCCACGTCCCGCCATCAGCGCGTCGAACCGGCCTGGACCGCCCCACCGCCGCCCGAAGACCCGCCCGCCCCGCCATCCACGCTCTACATCACCCTGCGCTGCTCCGGCGACAACACCCGCGACTTCGAGAGACTCTCGCAGATTCATCTCCTGCTCAAGCAAGAACCCGGCGACGATAGCTTCGTCGTCGTGCTAGAAGGCGCGGGCCGCCAACGCACCGAGCTATCCTTCCCCAACGACCACACCCGCATCACCCCCACATTACGACAGCGTGTGGAAGAAGTCGTCGGCTCCGGCAATCTGCGTGTGCAAATGCAGTCCGTAATGGAACGGGTCTGAGCGAAACGCCCCTCCATACACAAGCCGCCTCCCGGATTTCGGGAGGCGGCTAAATAGTTTATCGTAAGTCGGTGCCAATCCGACCTCCGGCCCACATCCCCGAGACGGGGACTCCGAGCTATCCGCTCACAAAACTGAAGGGTTACTCTCAGCAACGCAGATCTATAACTGCAATACCGCAAAAGTCACCCTGTTTGGGACACGGATAAACACAGATTTCACGGATAAAACCAAAAAATCCGTGTTTTTCCGTGTAAATCCGTGTCCTTACTTGAAATCAACCGAGGACTTCTTCTTGTCACAGGGTTAGTACAGCGCGGCATAAATAACTCCCCAGTTGAATTTGCTCCAAGGGGAACGTCAGTTCCCCGGTTCGCCGCGTAGTCGCGGATCTGACGATCCGCTCTGAGCGGGGCTAACTGGGGAGG
>SLSP01000373.1 GCA_007130345.1 Thermoflexales bacterium | reverse complement strand
TGCTCCACCGTGCGCGAGCCTATCGCCATCTACGACACGGTCTACGCCATTGGCGCGACGAACAGCGCGGGCGACATTGCCAGCTTCAGCAGCCGTGGCCCGGTGACGGTGGACGGCAGCGGGCGGCGCAAGCCCGATCTCACCGCGCCGGGCGCGAGCGTGTACTCAACGGTGCGGGGGACGGGCTATGGCTATATGAGCGGGACGTCGATGGCCGCGCCGCACGTCGCCGGGGCGGTGGCGCTGCTCTGGACGGCGCGGCCCGAACTGCGGGGCGACATCGCCGCGACGGAGGCGCTGCTGAACGCTACGGCGGAACCGGTCAGCACGACGCTTTGCTCCTCGCCGGAGGGCGTGCCCAACAACGTTTACGGGTGGGGGCGGCTGGATGTGTGGGCCGCCGTCACGTCGCTCTCTGGGCCGCCGGGCGTGCTCGCGGGCGCGGTGCGTGATGCGACGACGCTCGTGCCGGTGGCGGACGCTCAGGTGACGGTGGCGTTCTCGCCCCAGGTCACGTTGACGACGGCCACCGACGCGCGCGGGCTGTATCACTTCGATCTGCTCTCGCAGACCTACACCGTGACCGTGAGCCATCTGGCGTATCCCACCGCCGTCTTCTCCGAGGTGGGCGTCACGGCGGCGCAGACCACGACGCTGGATGTGGCTCTGGGCACGTCGGCGGGGACATCATTGGTGGCGGAGATTATCGCCCAGGCGGAGACGGATACGCTCTACGCTTATGTGGGCGGCCTTTCGGGCGAGTGGCCTGTGACGGTGGGGGGCGTGTCTTACACTTTCGCCACGCGCTACTCGTACTCCGGCGAACCTATCAGCCGGGCGGTGGAGTTCGCGCGGGAGCATTTCGACAGCCTGGGGCTGGAGACCGCGCATCACTACTATACCACGCCGACGAATCCGCCGCACACCTGGCGCAATCTCATCGCCGAGCAGCCGGGCATCTTCCAGCCGGAGCGGGTGGTGCTGATGACGGCGCACCTCGACTCCCTCGCGCTCCCCGAATCGCAGGCGATGACGTTGGCCCCCGGCGCGGATGACAACGCCAGCGGCGTCGCGGCGGTGTTGGTGGCCGCCGACATCCTCAGCCAGTACGAGTGGCCGTACACTGTTCGCTATGTGCTCTTCACCGGCGAGGAGCAGGGCTTGTGGGGCAGCGCGGCTTACGCGGCGGACGCGGCGGCAGATGGCGACGAGATCGTGGCGGTCGTGAATCTGGATATGATCGCCTATAGCTCCGATGGGCTTCCCCGGATGGAGTTGCACGCCCGCAAGGGCGCGACCGGCGCGGGCGACCGGCGCATCGCGGCGCAGTTTATGGACGTGGTCGCGGCGCACGGCCTGAACGTGCAACCGGTACTCGCCGCGAGTCCTTCGGTGTTGAGTGACCACGCTTCGTTCTGGGACGCGGGGTATCCGGCCATCTTGGTCATCGAGGACACGCAGGATGACTTCAATCCGCGCTATCACACGACAGAAGACCGGTTAGTCCACTTGAATATGGCCTATTTCACCGAAATGACACGCGCTTCTGTGGGGACGGTGGCGCACCTGGCGGGCTTGGCGGCTTTCGACGTGATGCCGAGGATGCCGGGCGCGGGGCAGGTCATCACGCTCACGGGGATGACGGTGCTGCCGGGCGAGCCGCTCACCTACACTTGGGCCTTCACCGATGGCGTGGCGAACGGGCCGGTAGTGACGCGCGCCTTGCCCTTTGGCGGTGCGCCGTACACCTACAGCGTGGCGCTGACCGTCGAGACGCCATCCGATGCTGTCACGGTGAGCGAAGCTATCCCCGTGCTGGAAGCGACGGCGGTTGTGCTCGCGGATACGCGGGTGACATCCGGCGTCCCGCTCACGTTGACGGGCGTGGTCTTGGCGGCAATCAGCGGCCTGACCTACACCTGGGACTTCGGCGACGGTTCGCCGCAGCGGGTGGGCAATCCCGTGACGCACACCTATCACGCGGCGGCCTTCCCGCAGCCGTACACTGTTACGCTGACCGCGACCCACGCCACTGGCGCGGTGACGGCCTCGCGGGAGGTGTGGGTGGACGCGCCGTGGCGGTACTTCTTCCCGGTGGTGATGCGGGGGGAGTAGGCGAAGGGCGATTGCCATTCTTGTTGCTGTACACGCGCTTTTTGTGTTATAATCGAGACACCTTCCCCACGAGCGGTTGGATTCAGTTCTTGGTGTTGTCGCGGTCGGCGGTGAAGAACAGGAGGAAACCCATAATGAGCAACGCGATGTTGTCAGAGGAAAAAGTATATACGGAGTTGCATTTCATCCGTCAGGAATTGGCCGCTATGAAAGTGCAGTTGGCGCAGGTCACTCAGGGCCACGCGCCTTATCCCTACATTGCGCGCGACGCGGCGATGCATGATGCCGAGCCAACGGTACGTGGTAGCGCCATCACGGTACGCGCTATTGTGGAACGTTCGCGACTTGGCGAAACGCCGGCGCAGATAGTTGAAGCCTATCCCTCTCTGTCTTTGGCGCAGGTTCACGCTGCTTTGGGGTACTATTATGACAACACAGCAGAGATTGATCGTTATATAGGTGAGAATCAGGCCGCGTTATGGCAGACAAGATTGAGCGGCTCTTCATAACCCTGTATACAGATGCCGATGTCCACGGCAAATTGGCCGCGCAGATTCGCGCGCGTGGATTTGATGCAATCTCGGCTTATGAGGCTGGTCACGCAGCGTTGGATGACCTGGAGCAGCTAGAATATGCCACGAGTCAACAACGCGCTATTTTGACGTGCAATGCCCGGCACTTCGCGCCATTATATCAGCAATGGTGGCAGGCTAAACGCAAACACTACGGCATCATTGTCTCCCAGCAATTGCCTGTGGGTGAAATGTTACGGCGCGTGTTGTGTATGCTCAATCAACTGAGTGCAGAGGAATTAGAGAACGGTTATCGTAACTTGGCGGAGTTTTCCGAACGCTAGACTATGGGTTGAGAAGGCCCGTGTGGTGATCGGTGCATAGTTAGAGCGCGAAAGGTGACGCCTTTCGCGCTTTTGACTGTTTGCGGGGTTGATACTCGATGAACTCACCCATGATATAATGAACAGGTGTGTCGGACTCTGGACTGGCTCATCCCAAATGTGGGGGCTGCGCCATTGACGCAGCACGCAATACGCAACACAACTGAGGTACTATGGCAAGCGATAAACTGATTGTTCGAGGCGCGCGACAGCACAACCTCAAAAATATCACGGTAGAAATTCCCAAAGACAAGCTGGTGGTGATTACGGGGCTGTCCGGCTCCGGGAAGTCGTCCCTGGCCTTCGATACCATCTTCGCGGAGGGGCAGCGGCGCTATATCGAGTCGTTGAGCGCGTATGCGCGGCAGTTCCTGGGGCAGATGAACAAGCCCGACGTGGAGTCCATCGAGGGACTGAGTCCGGCCATCGCTATCGACCAGAAGGGCGTCTCCCACAATCCCCGCTCCACGGTGGGGACGGTGACGGAGATTTACGACTATCTGCGCCTGCTCTACGCCCGCATCGGCAAGTCGCACTGCCCCAAGTGCGGGCGGCCTGTGGTGCAGCAGAGCGCGGAAGAGGTGGTGGACGCGGTGCTCGCGCTGCTGCCCGGCACGCGCTTGCTGGTGCTCGCGCCGCTGGTGCGCGGGCGCAAGGGCCACCATCGCCCTATCTTCGATGAGGCGCGCAAGCTGGGCTTTGTCCGCGCGCGGGTGGATGGCGAGGTCTACGAGCTGGAATCCCTGCCCGAACTCGACCGCTACAAGCTCCACGACATCGAGGCGGTGGTGGATCGCCTCATCATCCCCGATCCCGAAGAGGAGCCGGAGGACGCCTACCGCGACTTCGTCAGCCGCGTCACCGACTCGGTGGAGACCGCGTTGCGCCTGGGGGATGGCGTGCTCATCGTCCACATTGCCCGCGCGCCCGACCCGGAGACCCCGGAGGGCGACACGCTCTTCTCCGAATCTCTGGCCTGCCCCATCTGCGGCGTCAGCCTGCCGGAGGTCGAGCCGCGCACGTTCTCGTTCAACAGCCCGCACGGGGCTTGCCCGGCCTGCCAGGGCCTCGGCTACCGGCTGGAAATCGATCCCGGCCTGATTGTGCCCAACCCGGACAACTCGGTGGAGGAGGGGGCCATCGCCTACGGCATCCCCGACGACCGCGACAGTTACACCTGGAAGGTGATGGAGGGCGTGGCTGACTACTACGCCATCCCCCTGGACAAAGCCTGGGGCGACCTCTCCGACGCGCAGCAGCGCATCATCCTCTACGGCTCCGGCAAGGAGAAGATTCGGATGTCCTACGAGGGGCCGCAGGGGATGTGGAGCGGCTGGCGCGCTTACGAGGGCGTCATCCCCAACTTGCAGCGCCGCTACGAGGAGACCTCGTCCGATTACATCCGGGGCAAAATCGAAGAGGTGATGAGCCGCACGCCGTGCCCTACCTGCGAGGGGACGCGCCTCCACGAGGTGGCGCGGGCCGTGACCGTGGCCGAGCAGCCGCTCCCCGCGCTGACGCGCTGGCCGGTGACGCGCCTGCTGGCGTGGGTGGAGGAGCGCATCGCCGGGGCGGGCCTCTCGCCCAAAGAGTACGCCATCGCCGAGCGCGCGCTGAAAGAAGTGCGCAATCGTCTCTCCTTTTTGGTGAACGTGGGCCTGGATTATCTGAGCCTGAACCGCGCGGCGGGCACGCTCTCTGGCGGAGAAGCGCAGCGCATCCGCCTGGCGACGCAGGTGGGGTCGCGGCTGACGGGCGTGCTCTACGTCCTCGACGAGCCGAGCGTGGGCCTGCACCAGCGCGACACGGCCCGCCTCTTGCGCACGCTGGCCGAGATGCGCGATCTGGGCAACACGGTGCTGGTGGTGGAGCACGACGAGGAGACCATCCGCGCCGCCGATTGGATTGTGGACTTGGGGCCGGGCGCGGGCGAGCACGGCGGCGAGGTGATCGCCTCTGGCCCGCTCGAGGAGATTTTGCAGCATCCCACCTCGCACACGGCGGCCTATCTCTCCGGGCGGAAGTGCGTCCCTGTGCCGGAGACGCGCCGCGCGGGGAACGGGGCCGCGCTGACGATTCGCGGCGCGCGCGAGCACAACCTCAAGCACCTGGACGTGGCGATTCCCCTCGGCTGCTTCGTCTGCGTGACGGGCGTTTCCGGCTCCGGCAAGAGCACGCTGATGGTGGAGACGCTTCACGGGCGGCTGGCGCAGATGTTGCACAGTTCCCGCGAGCCGGCCGGCGCGTGTGACGCCATCGAGGGGGCCGAGCACATCGACAAGATCATCAACATCGACCAATCCCCCATCGGACGAACGCCGCGCTCCAATCCCGCGACCTACACCGGCGTCTTCACTCACATCCGCGAGCTGTTCGCGGAGCTGCCGGAGTCGAAGATTCGCGGGTACAAGCCGGGGCGCTTTTCCTTCAACGTGAAGGGCGGGCGCTGCGAGGCGTGCCAGGGCCAGGGCACGTTGCGTATTGAGATGCAGTTCCTGCCGGAGGTCTACGTCCCCTGCGACGTGTGCCACGGCACGCGCTATAACCGCGAGACGCTCCAAGTGCGCTACAAGGGCCAGCACATCGCCGAGGTGCTGGATATGACCGTGACCGAGGCCCTGGACTTCTTCGCCGCCATCCCCAAGGTGGTACGGCGCTTGCAGACGTTGCAGGACGTGGGCCTGGGCTACATTCGCCTGGGGCAGTCGGCGACGACGCTCTCCGGCGGCGAGGCGCAGCGCATCAAGCTGGCGAAGGAGCTATCCAAGCGGGCCACCGGGCAGACGCTCTACCTGCTCGACGAGCCGACGGTGGGCCTGCACGCCGCCGACGTGGATCGGCTGATTGAGGTGCTCCAGCGGTTGGCGGATACGGGGAACACCGTGCTGGTCATCGAGCACAATCCCGACGTGGTGAAGGTGGCCGACTGGATCATCGACCTGGGGCCGGAGGGCGGGGATGCCGGCGGGCGCGTCATCGCCGAGGGCACGCCAGAACAGGTGGCGCAGTGCGCGCTCTCGTACACGGGGGAGTACCTGCGTCGGTGGCTGAATCCGGCGCGGGGCGGGGGTGAAAGTTAGAGGTAACTTCGCGTCTTTGGGTTGACAAATCGAGGGGTTGGTTGCGGCATGTTCCGTGTCCTTGCTTCAAATTGACTTCTCTCGCATTAGCCGCTACAATGAAACTTTGGGCTTTGGTGAAAATACCAGATAGGAGATCGCCTATGCAGAAGGCACAACTGAATTTATTTTCCAAGCGCCAGGTCTAAAACCTTCGCCTTTAGGCGAACAGCTTTAGCACGCCGCTGG
>SLSP01000466.1 GCA_007130345.1 Thermoflexales bacterium | reverse complement strand
GCTGGTGTGGCTGGGCGATTATCACCCCGCCCCGGCGGATTACCCCACGCCGCGCGCGTCCCACACCCCCGACGCCGATGCCCTACTCATCCGCGATGCCCCCCTCGCACCGCCCCCCACCCCCGAAGAGACCCTGCGCGTGCTGGAAGGCGGAGGCCGCGTCCCCGACGCGCTGCGCAAGCGGTTAGCGGGAGAGTAAAGCGTCAGGCGTGAAACGTGAGGCGTGAAACGTGAAACGTCATGCGTCAAATGTCAAAACCAAGTCGCCACAATGCCGGGGGCGGTTAAGTAGTGCAATCTTACTGAACCGCCCCCGAGACGGGGGCTTGAGCAAGACTCCTTGACGCTTCACGTTTGACGTTTGACGCATGACGTTTCACGTTTCACGTCTCAAATCCGCCAAGCCCCAACTTTTATCCCCCCCTCTAAACCTGCTGTTCAGAAAAGGATGATCATGAAATCCCTCCGTTTGATTCCGTTGAGTTTACTGCTCCTGCTCTGCCTCGCCCTGCTGATGCTCCCCGCGCCCGCGCGCGCCGAGGCCCCCACCCCAGAAGTCGAACCGGCCTTGCAGCGCGCCCTATCCGCTGCTGATGACGACGCGCCCGCGCGCGTGATCGCCATCCTGCGGACGGGCCACGCGCCGACGTCGCCCACCACCCTGGTCGCGCAACGCCAGCGTGCCTTGACCCAGGCCCGCGCGCCGCTGGACGCGCTGCTCGACGCGGGCCGGGCTAACGGCGACCTGCTCGCCGCGCACGACCTGTGGCTCATCGGCGGGATCGCGTTGACCGCGCGCCCGGCGTTCATCGACGCGCTGCGTACCTCGCCGGCCGTGCGAGAGCTGCGCCTCGACCACTATCGCAGCTACCTGGACGCGCCGCCGGCCCCCGATGAGGCCCGCGCGCCAGACCCGTTGCGCTACAGCCTCACCGCCTCCGCCGTCACCTCGCCCACCTGGGGCGTGACCGCGATCCGCGCGCCGGAGGTGTGGGCCACGCTCAACGTCTCCGGCACCGGCGCGGTCGTCGCCGTGATGGATACCGGCGTGGACTGGCTGCATCCCGCGCTCCAGGCAACCTATCGCGGCCAACGCGCGCCTTTGCCGCCCAACCACAGCGCATCCTGGTTCGATGCCGTCAACGCGGGGCAGTATCCCTACGACGATCACGGGCACGGCACCCACGTCGCCGGGACGGCGGCGGGCCGCGAGCTGATCGGCGTGGCCCCCGATGCCCGCTGGATCGGCGTGAAGATGCTCAACAACAAGGGCGAAGGCTACGACTCCTGGATTCACGCCGGATTCCAATGGCTGCTCGCGCCCGGCGGCGATCCGGCGCTGGCCCCCGATGTGGTGAACGCCTCTTGGGGCGCGACCCAGAGCCGTCGGGATGTCTTCGCCGAGGACATCGCCGCCTTGCACGCCGCTGGCATCCTCACCGTCTTCGCGGCGGGCAACCGGGGGCCAAGAGCCGGCAGCGTCGGATCGCCGGCCAGCAACCCCGGCGTCTTCGCGGTGGGCGCGCACGACCCCGATAGCGATGTGGCCTTCTTCTCCGGGCGCGGGCCGTCGCCCTGGGGCGAGATCAAGCCCTACGCCGTCGCGCCTGGCGTCAACGTGCTCTCGGCGCAGCCCGGCGGCGTCTACGGGAACCTGAACGGCACCTCGATGGCGACGCCGCACGTCGCGGGCGTCGCCGCGCTGATGCGCTCCGCCGCGCCCGACCTCAGCGTGGCCGACCTGACGCGCATCCTCACCACGACCGCCGTCCCGCTCACGACCACCATCCCCAACCACGATAGCGGCTGGGGGCGCGTGGATGCCCTGCACGCCGTCGCCGTCGCCGGGAACTTCGGCATGATCAGCGGCACCGTGCGGCGAGCCGGCGGTCACATCCCCCATGCCACCATCCGCGCGACGGCGCAAATCCCCCCACAAAGCGCGGGGCAGATGCAGGCCGATGCCCAGGGCGCGTATGCGCTGCCCCTGGCAGAGAACTATTACGATGTCACCGTGTCCGCTTTCGGCTACCTCTCGCAAGACCTGTGGGGCGTCGAGGTGTTGCAGGGACAGACGACGCCGCTGGATGTCGCGTTGCAGCCCTTGCCCACCGGCAAACTGCAAGGCCGCGTGACCGTCGCGCCGGGGAATGTCGCGCCCGCGCATCCGGTTAAGCTCTCGCTGGTAGGCACGCCGCTGACCACGATGACCGACGCGCAGGGCTATTACGCGCTCACCGTCCCCAGGGGCGTCTACACCATCGAAGCGCGCGCGCTCGGCTACCGCGTCACGCGCGCGACGGTGCTGATTTCGCGTGGGGAGACGTGGGAGCAGCCGCTGGAACTCACGCCCGCGCCCACTTTGCTGCTCGTCGATGAGGGCGCGTGGTACTATGCCAGCCAAATCGCGTACTGGCGCGCGTCGCTGGACGCGCTGGATTACGCCTACGACCTCCACACGATCAAGGACACGAGCGCGGACGCGCCCCTCAGCGCGACGCTGGCCCTCTACGACATCGTGCTGTGGTCCTCGCCGCGTGGTGCGCCGGGATTGGTGACAGGGGCCGCGGGAGCCTTGCGCGATTACCTGGAGCAGGGTGGCCGCCTGTGGATCAGCGGCCAGGATGTGGCGTATTACGATGGCGGCGGGTATCCGAGCTACTTCCCGCAGCACTACCTGGTACACCAGATCAGCGCGCGGTTTGTGGCGGATAACGCGGCTTCGCGCGAGGTGCGCGGGCACGGGCCATTCGCCGGACTGAGCTTCGACATTGCCGGGGGTGACGGCGCGGACAACCAGCGCGAACCCGATGTGGTGCTGGTGCGCGATCCCGACCTGGCCGCGCCGCTGTGGCGCTATCACGACGGCACATGCGCGGGCATTTCTGCCGAGGTCTGCGTGCCCTATCGCGCCCTGTACTTCGCCTTCGGCTTCGAGGCCATCGCCGAGACCGCCGCCCGCCACACCGTGATGGAGCGCGCCATCGATTGGCTGATGCAACCGCCCCCGGCGACCGGGGCCACCTTCCAGCAAGCCCCGCCCCTGCTGATTGGGATGCCGGGCGATGTGCTCACACACACGCTGTTCCTGCGCAACGTCGCCTACGCCGGAGAACGGGAGCAGTTCACGCTATCGGCAAGCGCGTCCGATTGGCCCGCGCGCGTCGCCCCGGCGACGGCGGCCATCTCGCCCTGCGAATGGCTGACGATCACGGTGCAAGTCACCATCCCCGAAAACACCCCCCGCAACACCCCGGCCACGACCGTGCTGTGGGCGCGGGGCCAGCGCAGCGCGCCCATCTCCATCACCCTGCACACCAAAACGCCCGCGCCCGTCCTGTTGGTGGATGACGACCGCTGGTATCCGATGGAAGGCTACTATCAGCGCGCGCTGGAGGCCCGCGCCATCCCGTATGATATTTGGGACACCGAGCACAATCTGGGCGGGCCGGTCATCGACAAATCGCCCACGCTGGAGGTACTGCAACGCTATCCGGTTGTGGTGTGGTTCACGGGCTACGATTGGTACGCGCCGCTGCTGGATTACGAGATCACGCGCCTGGAGCAGTATTTGGATGGGGGCGGGCGGCTGATGCTGGTCTCGCAGGAGTACCTGTATCGCCACTACCAGCGCCCGTTCACCCGGCGGCTCGGCGTGCTGACGGCCAGCGGGGCATTGCCGGCAACCGCGCTCTCTGGCGTGGCCGATCATCCCGCCGGGGGATTTTGGCCGCCGGCGGAATTGGTATATCCCTATCCCAACCGCTCCGTGCTCATCGAACCGCGCGCCGACGCCGCGCCCGTGCTGCGCGGAGAGCAGGGGCAGCCGATGGGCCTCGCGGCGGGGGAGTTGCAGGCGGGACAAGGGCGCACGTTGTTCTACGCGGTGGAATTGGCCGCGCTCCCGGCGGCGCGGCACGCGGACGTGCTGGCGCGCGGCGTGGGGTGGCTTTCCGCGCTTGGGCAGAGCCAGTGGACGGTGACGCCAGCGACGCCGCTGCCCGGCGAGCGCGTGACGGCCACGTTGACGCTGCACAACGACGCGGCCATCACGGTCACGGCGGCGTTCTCGCACGCGCTGCCCGCGCTGTTAGACCTGGTACCAGAGACGGTGCCCGAAGCCGTGACCTACCACGCGGGGGAGCGCGCGCTCACCTGGCAGGGGACGGTGGCCCCGGACGATCCGCTCACCTTCACCTGGGCCGCGACGCTCGCGCCGACGCAGACCGTGCTGATGCCCGTCCCCCTCACGCCGACGGTGACGCTGGCCTTGCCGGAGATCGACCTGGCCTTCGCGCGCGAATCCCGGCTGCTGATGAGCGGGGGCCGCCTGGAGGTCACGCGCTGGATCGACGTGCCGCCGCGTGTACAGATCAACCGTCCGGTGACGTTCGGCCTGGAACTGCACAACACGGGCCACGCGGAAGTTCCGGCGGGGCACGCGCGCTTCTGGCTGACCTCCGGCTGGGAGTCGCCGGAAAGCGACGAGCGCTTCTCGCACGGTTGGAGCGCGCGCGTCCCCCACGCGGCGCTGGCCCCCGGCGAAAGCACCGTCGTCACCACCACCCTCAGCGCGTGGCGGTTCGAAGCACAGCGCGTGGACGCGCTCTGGTCAAGCGAGACGACGTTCCACGACGAAATGCGGCACTGGGTGACTATCGATCCGTGGCGCGTCTACTTGCCGCAGGTCTTGCGCACCCCCTAACCGGAAGCCTTGATATGCGCTATGCCCCTCTTGACAACCCCCTCATTTTGCCGTATACTCAAAATAACTGACCAGCCAGTCAGTTATTATCGATCCACCAACACGCGGAGGTAGTCTATGAGCAAATTCTGGTTGACTCTACTCGCAAGTTTACTGCTGTTAAGTCTGGGGGGCTGCCAGACAGATAACAACGCCGCCCCCACCCCCGCGCCCTTTGACGATGTGACTCCGCTGGTCTCGGTGACGGGCAAGGCTCTTCCCGCGAGGTGGACGACGGTGGGTCCGCAGTGTGGCGGGATGCTGACGGAAGTGCTGGTCGCCGCCGGGGACGTGGTGGCGGCGGGTGACGTGCTGGCCCGGCTGGACGCCGCCGACGCCCGCCTGGCCGTGCTGCAAGCCGAGGCCGCGCTGACGGTGGCCGAGGCGCAACTGGCCCGCATCCAGGTCGGCGCGCGCCCGGAGGAGATCGCCGTGGCCGAAGCGCAAATCGAGGCGGCGAACGCCCTGGTCGCGCAGGCCGCCCGCCAGCGGGATGGTCTCGCTGCCGGTGCCACCGAGGCCGACGTGGCCGCCGCCGAAGCCGGGCTGGCCGCCGCGCAAGCGGAACAACTCGTGACGCAACGCCAATACGACGAGACGCTCAAATGCTACGACGTGCCCCGCCCCGACGGCTCGACGGAGCAGGTCTGCCCGCTGCTCGGCGACGTGGAGGAACAGGCGCGCTACGCCCTCCACGCGGCAAACCAGGCCCTCGAAGCGGCTCAGGCGCGCGTGACCGCCGCCGAAGCCGGGGGCGCGGCGCAACTGCGGGCCGCTGACGCGGGCGTGTGGGCCTCCGCCGCGCAACGGGACGTGGCCGAGGCGCAACTCGAATTGCTCAAAGCCGGGGTGCTGGCAGAGGACATCGCGGTGGCGCGGGCCGCCGTCACACAGGCCGAGGCCGCCGTCGCCGCCGCGCAACTCGCGCTGGAACGCGCCGAAATCCGCGCGCCCATCGGCGGGACAGTGGGCGCAGTCCACGTCCGCGTCGGCGAGTTCGTCGCGCCGGGGCAACCGCTCCTCGTCCTGGGCGACCTGGACACGCTGCGCGTGGAGACGACCGACCTCGACGAGATTGACGTGGGCCAGGTGGCCGAGGGCCAGCGCGTGACGGTGGTGTTCGAGGCACTGCCCGACCGCACCTTCGCCGGGACGATCACGCACATCGCGCCGATGGCCGCCACGCACGGCAGCGGCGTCAACTACACGGCCTTTGTCGAACTGGACGAACTCGACCCGGCCATCCGGTGGGGGATGACGGCGTTTGTGGACATCGAGTTGTAATGCGTAATGCGTATTGCGTGTTTCGCAAATCGCGCAACACAAAAAATACGGAATACGCACTACGCACTATACTCTTTTTGAGCACAACCAACAGGAACCAGCTATGATCCTCAAAAATTTGTGGGGCCGCAAGATGCGCACGCTGCTGACGCTGTTCGGCATCGCCGTCGGTGTGGCGGCGGTGGTGGCGTTGAGCATCCTGGCCGAGGGGTTCTCCGCCGGGTATGACGCGCTCGGCGGGGGCAGCGGGGCCGATCTGCTGGTGATGCAGGATGACGCGCTGGACATCGCCTT
>SLSP01000419.1 GCA_007130345.1 Thermoflexales bacterium | reverse complement strand
CCTTGATACTATATGTAGATTTTTCGCGTTCGAATTTCATATATGTAGTAGGTCGCGTGTGGAAAAATCGGATTTTTGGACTTTTTTCAGGAGACTCAATCCGTGTCCTTGCTTGAAATCAACCGGGGGCTTCTTCTTGTCACAGGGTTAGTTTTGCGCTACTGCGTTTTAGGACTCCGTGGATGACTCCCGGAAGAAATCCACCCCGCCGCTTTCTCCAACCCGATTGACAAATCTCCGTAGCTATACTAACATACTGCCACATTAATCCTCTGAAGCCGCATTTCACTACCGGACCCTTTTGTGAGCAAACGCTCAAGAGCTAATACAGCGCGACGGAAGTTCCTTCTCAGTTAGCCCCGCTCAGAGCGGATCGTCAGATCCGCGACGCTACGTCGGAACGGGGAACTGACGTTCCCCTGGGAGCACATTCAACTGGGGGCTATGTGAGCCGCGCTGGACTAGCTCATAAACCGGATCGGTTGCGACACAGGCAACCATTCAAGTTGATTCTTCTAAGGAGAGCGCGATGAACAACCATAAGGTAGAGATTTTTGCCCTCTTGATTGTCCTGAGTTTGTGGTTCACCGCTTGTGCAGTCCCGCCGGTCGATGGGCCTCCAGCGGATGGGCCGATTGAGATAACCATCTGGCATGGCTGGGGCGGCGAGTATGAGGCCGAGTATCGCGCCGTGGCCGCGGCGTTCAACGCCCAGAACGCCGATATTCAGATCAGGTTGGCGCGGGTGGACTCGGATCAGATTTCGGACTCGCTGGCGGTGGCCGTCCCGGCCCGGCAAGGCCCAGACATCGTCCAATGGGTGCAGGATCAGATCGGGCGCAACGCCCTGGTCGGCAACATCGTCCCCCTCGATCCGTGGATCGATGAGGCGTATCTGCACGCGGCTTTTGAACCCGCCGCCGCCGAGGCGATGATCTGGAACGACCAGATTTGGGGCATCCCGGAGGCCCAGGAAGGCATTGCCCTGGTCTATAACCCGGCCCTGCTGGACGCGGACGATCTGCCCGATCCCGCCGATTTCGAGGATTTGCTGGATAAGGCCACCCAGTTCCGCGCGGCCAACCCGGATAAATACTACCTCTGCAACCAGGGCCTCGGCAGCCCCGACGCTTACCACGTCGCGCCCATCTACTTCGGCAACGGGATGAGCCGCTATTACGGCTACATCGACGAGGACGGGGAGGTGTATATGAACACGCCCGAAGGCTACGCCGCCGCCGAGTGGATCGCGCGGTTCCGGGCCGTGGCCCCGCCCGAAGCCGATCACGAGACCTGCCAGGCCCTCTTCACCGAGGGCCGCGCCGCCATCTGGTGGACCGGCCCCTGGTCGATTGCCGACCTGGAATCCGCCGGGCTGACCTATGGCGAGCATTACGCCCTCGCGCCGATGGGCAGTCCGTTCGTCGGCATCAAGCTGTTCATGCTGACGACCAACGCCGTGGAGCGCGGACACGCCGAAGCCGCCCTGGAGGTGATGCGCTACTTCAGCAGCTTTGAGATACAGAGGCGGCTGACCCTGGCGAACAAGACGATCCCCGCCAACACCGAGGCCCTCAACGACCCGGAGGTACAGGCCCTCCATACCGTCGCCGGCTTCGGGGAGTCCCTCAACCTGGGCACGCCGATGCCCAATCACCCGTACATCGACTGCCAGTGGAATCCCGTAGGCGACGCGACGACGGCCATCTGGAACGGCGCGCAGCAGCCCCGCGAGGCGATGGATGACGCGCAGCGGGCCATCGAAGCCTGCATTGCCGATATGCGGTAGAGACCTATGATAACGCTCAAAGGTTGGCGCAAAACGGTTATCATCCTGGGATTTTTGCTTCCCACGCTGCTCGGCGTCATCGTCTTCAGCCTCTATCCCGTCCTTTTCAACGTCTTTATCTCCTTCACCAACCGCAATCTCTCCCACTACCGCCCGCCAGAAAGCATGCTCACCTGTTCGCCGGACGATTTCGGCACCTATTGTTGGAACGCGCCGCTGTTCGGCAACTACGCGCGCCTCTTCGGCCCGCTGATGACACGGGCCTCGTTGGCCGCGTGGGCGCGGCTGCTGATGCTCATGCTGCCCTGGCTCGGCGTCTACATGATCACGCGCCGCCGGGGTTATCGCACCATGACGGCAGCCGATACATGGTGGGTCTGGCCGCTGGCCTTCGCCTTCAGCTACGCGATCTGGTCTCTCGCCGGGGGGCAAGCCGCGATCAACCACCTGATGAACAGCGGAGACTTCTTCATCGTGATGTTCCGCACCTTTCTCTACGTGGCCCTGTGCCTCCCCTTCTTCGTCATCACCGGGGGCGTGCTGGCGATCATCCTGAGCAACGACCACATCCGGGCCAAACCCCTCTTCCGCACCGTCTTGATCCTGCCCTGGGCCGTCCCAAGCTACATCACGGCCAAAATCTGGCAATTCTTCTTCCGCAGCGAACACGGCACCATCAACCAAGTGCTCGGAATCTTCGGTATTCAAGGGCCGGCCTGGCTCCAGACCGATATGCTGGCCTTCGGCGCGGTGGTGCTCATCAACGTCTGGCTCTCCTACCCCTTCTTTATGACGGTAATTATGGGCGGCTTGCAGACCATCTCCCGCGACCTGTACGAAGCCGCCGAGGTCGATGGCGCGAATTGGTGGCAACAGCTCCGGCAGATCACCATCCCCATGCTGCGCCCGGCGGTGATGCCCGCCATCGTGCTCAGTGCCATCACCACCTTCCAGATGTTCAATACCGTCTGGCTCGTGACCGACCGGGGCGGCCCGACACGCGGTGCCGGTAGACCGGGGGCCACAGAGTTTGTGATGCTCTACGCTTACAAGCAGTTCCGCAGCCAGAACTACGGCGCGATTTCGGCCTTCTCCGTGGTCGTCTTCCTGCTCCTCTTCGGCGCGACGCTGCTCAGTTTGCGGCTCACCCGCATCACCAAAGGAGCCTACGAATGATCAAGCCCTCGAAATTCGGCCTGATAGTGGCCTACGCGATTCTGGCCCTGGCGATTTTGGCAGCCGTCTACCCCATCTGGTTCGTGGCGCTGGCCTCGGTTCGGCCTGGGCAACGCCTCTTAACCCTCGATCTCAGGAGCATGTTCATTCCCAGAGAAGTCACCTGGGAGAACTTCAACCGGCTGCTGTATGAGGAGTATTTCTTAATCTGGCTGCAAAACAGCATCAAAGTCGCCGCGCTCACCACCGTGTTATGCGTCTCCCTGGGCACAACCGGGGCCTTCGCCCTCTCGCGCTTCCGGTTCGTGGGCCGGGAACCCATCCTCATCGTGTTCCTGGCCGTCAACGCCTTCCCCGGCGTGCTCTCGCTGGTGCCCATTATGCAGATTTTACAGCGGATCGGCGTCTTCGGCACGCACAGCGGCCTGATTATGGCCTACACCGCCGGCACGCTGATCTTCACCACCTGGAATCTGAAAGGCTACTTCGACATCATCCCCCACGAACTCGAAGAGGCCGCCATGATCGACGGGGCCGGCCCCATCCAGGCATTCACGCACATCGCGCTGCCCCTGGCCCGCCCGGCCCTGGCCGCCACCGCCCTCTTCGGCTTCCTCTCCGGGTGGAACGAGTACGTCATGGCCCAGGTAATGTTCACCGGGCGCGAGATACTCTACACGCTCCCCGTCGGGCTGGTGATTATGGCGGATGATCAGGCGATGCCCTGGGGACTCTTCGCGGCGGGCGCGCTGCTGATCTCCGCGCCGACGCTCCTCGTCTTCCTCAGCTTGCAGAACCACCTGCAAGCCGGCCTCACCCTCGGCGGCGTGAAGGGCTGATCGCGCGCCCAAAGGACGGTAAGCCTATGTCTATGCCCCCCATTGACCCCGACACCTCGCGTTCCCCCTCCCTCTTGCTGACCAACCTCTATCTGGTCTTGGGATTGCTCATCCTCGTCTTCGCGCTCCCCCGGCAAGCAGATGCCTTCCGCAGCTATATGATCGGCGCGGGCGTCTTGTTCGCCCTGGCCCTGCTCGGCGTGCTCTTTATGCGGCTAGAGCGGATCGACGTGCGCCGCGTGGCCCGCCTGCATTGGCCCGGATGGGACGCGCTCCTCTGGACCCTGAGCATGGCCCCCGGCCTCTGGGTCATAGCTATCGGCATCAACGTCATCACAGCCACCCTCTTCGGCTACGTGATGCCCGTGCCGCCCACCGTCTTCCCCACCGACCTCGCCGGTGCCCTGGCCCTGCTCCTGGCAACCATAGTCGCCGCGCCCCTGTGCGAAGAGCTGATGTTCCGGGGCTACGTACAACCAGCCTACGAGCGCGGCGGCCCGTGGATCGGCATCCCGGTCACGGCCCTGATCTTCGCCATGTACCACCTGCGCTTCCAGGGCCTCTTCGCCCTGATCCCCGTCTCGCTGATGCTGGGCTTCGTGACCTGGCGCACCCACTCGCTGCTGCCGGCCATCCTGCTCCACGCGCTCTACAACGGCATGGCGGCCACCCTGATGTTAGCCACCACCTTCCTCCCCACAACGTGGGCCGGCGGACTGGCAATGTTTGGATTGGGGATCAGCCTGCTATGCTTGCCCCTGGTCCCGTTGGGGATGTGGATGCTCTGGCGGATTACCGCGCCGCCACGGACACGCCCCACCCGCGTGTGGGGATGGCGGCGCTGGCTCGCGCCCATTCCGCTGCTCGCGTTGCTGCTATTCTACATCTACGCCGCCGCCATCGAAGTCGTCGTGGGCGGCTTCCCAGAGCTATTGGCCTCCGAATCCCTGACCCTGGAAGCCCCGGCTGCCTGGACTGCGGAAACCACCTGGGTCTATGGCCTGTACACCTTCCAAGATGACCCCGTCGGGACTGCCACCTGCACCCTGGCCCCGCAGACCGAGCACTTCGCGCTGCATTGCGCGGCAGAACGGGAGGCGTTCTCCCTGGAGACGTTCCCCATGAACTTGCCCATCCCAGAACGCTGGCTGGGCCTGGCAAGGGCCGCCGACGCCGCGATGTGGGAGCACCGCGTGCTGTGGACTTCGGAAGCGCTGCTGAACCTCACCGGTATCGAGGGCCGCCGCAGCGTGGCCGGGCGCGCGATCTCCACCACGTTGGCCGCTCAGAGCGCGGATCACATCGTCCTTGCCATAGCCGGGGCGCGAGAAACCGAAACGCTCACGTTACCGGCAGATGTGCTGATCCAGGATGAGTGGCCCTGGCGTTTGGCGGGGTTGCCCTTCGATATCGCCTATGGCGCGTCGCGCCCGTTCCTGAGATTCGATGACGACGGCGTGCCCCACGTCGAAGACGCCTACGTGTTGGTCAGGGGCGGGGAGCCGGTACAGACACCGGCGGGGAACTTCGTCACATGGAAGGTCACGGTAACGTATCCCGACGCGCGCGGACGCGATGTCGTCAGGTCAGCGTGGTATGACGCGGAAGCGCCTCATACCCTGGTGCGGTACGAAGACGGCGTGGTTCGCTACCTCTTGGAGGAATGACGCGATGCAGTATTACGTGGAAGAGCAAGCGCGGCCCTTGCGGGAAGCCTTCGAGGAGATTGTAATGCCCTGGCCGGACGTAACCACCCGCGCGATGTTCGGATGTCCCGCGTACCTGGCGGACGAACGCCTCTTCGCGTTCCTGGTGACAGAAGGCGTGGTCATCACCCAAGTACGCAAACGCGACCGGGAGACGCTGGCGGAGACCTTCGAGCTAGAACCGTTCCAGGCCGGAGAACGCACCATCGAGCGCTGGGTGCTGGTCAAACTGTCCGATCCCGCCATGCTAGGCCGGATCATGCCGTATGTGAGGAAAAGCTACCAGCAGATGCTCTCCCCGTTGTGACCCTTCACGCCGCGATGAGGGCCTGAATCGCCGCGTGCTCCCGCACCCCGGCGAAGTCCACATCCTCGGCGGCCATCTCGCGATAGCGCGGTTCGCGCTCGATGGCCTGGGCCAGCCATTCGGCGGCCCGCCCGGCGTTCCCCATCAACGCGGCGGCACAGGCGGCGTTGTAGTAGGCGGAGGCCAGCGCAGGATCGACGCGGATGGCTTCCTGATAGGCCGCCAGGGCCGCGTCGTACTGCTCCAGGCGGATGTGCGCCAGTCCCATGCTATTGTAGGCCGAGGCCAATCGCGGCGCGTGTTCCACCGCCTTCTGATAGTCCTCAATCGCGCGCTTGGGTTCCCCTAACTGAACGTAGGCTTGTCCCCGGCTGTGATAAGCGGCAGCGTAATCCGGCGACAGCAAGAGCGCCTGGTTGAAGTCCGCGATAGCGACGGAGTACTCCTCCCGCGCCAGATAGGTCTGCCCGCGATTGAAATAGGCGGAAGTGTACGTCGGATCGCGTT
>SLSP01000131.1 GCA_007130345.1 Thermoflexales bacterium | reverse complement strand
GCGGAGGCGGAGGCGGATTTACCCGATTGGATGACGGGCCTGGCCGCAGAATCCCCCACGTCACAACCCGCCGCGGCCCCGGACGATATGCCCGACTGGATGATGGCAGACGATAGCCCCGCCACAGATGCGTTCGATGAGGCGACCGACGCGGAATGGGAAGATGACGCCGCAGCCTACGAGAGCTACGCCGTCGAAGTCGAACTCCCCCCGTGGTTAGAAGCCATCGCCGATCCAGCGGCGCCAGAGCCTCAAGGCACAGATGCTCTGCCCGCGTGGATTCTCTCGCGGGCAGATGCCGATGCCCCGACCTCGGCGGATGTATCCGATGTGCCGCCAGACTGGTGGCCGGCTGTTGCCGGAACGGCCAGTGTCGCGCCGGTATCCCGGGAACGCCCAAAGCCTCCGCCGCCGCAACCCCGCAAAGCCCCGGCTCCCGCGCCCACCGCCGCGCCCGCCCCGAAACCGAAACCCGCACCCGCCGACGATCTGCCGGACTGGTTAGGCGGCCTCGACCTGAACGACGACGCGGAATCTGCCGCGCCTGCCCCATCACCCGCACCCGCACCCGACGGCGATCTGCCGGACTGGTTAGGCGGCCTTGACCTGGACGACGACGCGGGCGACGACGCGCCCGCCCCATCACCCGCACCCGAACCCGACGACGATCTGCCGGATTGGTTAGGCGGCCTTGACCTGGACGATGACGCGGAAGTCGCCGCGCCCGCTGCACCCGTTCTGGCTCCCGAACCTGCTGAAGACATACCCGACTGGTTGCGCGGCATCGATTTGGAAGAGGATGAGGAAGAAGCCGCCGCGCCTGCCGTCCCTGCTCCGGCACCCGAACCTGCCGAAGACATACCCGATTGGTTGCGCGGCATCGATTTAGAAGAAGAAGATGAGGAAGAAGAAGCCGCTGCGCCCGCTGCGCCTGCCTCGGCACCCGAACCTGCCGAAGACATCCCCGATTGGTTGCGCGGCATCGATTTAGAAGAAGATGAAGAAGAGGTCGCCGCGCCCGCTGCACCCGCTCCGGCCCCCGAACCTGCCGAAGACATACCCGATTGGTTGCGTGGTATCGACATAGACGATGACGCGGACGACGCCGCCCCCGCCGCGCCCACCCCCGAACCCGCCAGCGATATGCCCGATTGGTTAGGCGGCCTCGATTTAGAAGAAGATGAGGAAGAAGAAGCCGCGCCAGTGGTATCAGAGACAGCCACCTTGCTGATGGAAGACGACCTCGAATCGGCGGAGATGCCGGATTGGTTGAGCAATCTCGGCAGTGAGGCCGCGCGCGATGAGGAGACGCCGGCTCCGGCAACGTCCGGGCCGCAGCCGTCCGAGGCACCGGCACCCGAAGCGGAAGAAGAACCCGACTGGATGGAGCATCTGACGCCCGCTCCACTGGGGAAATCCTCCAAAATACCGGACGAGATCGCCGACAATTTGGCCCGAGCCGAGGTTCCGCAGTGGTTGCGCGGGCTTCAGCCATCGGGCACCGGCCCCTTGCCGCCGCTCCCCGAAACCACCGCCTCGCTCCCCGAAGAGTTCCCCTCCGAAGATGACAGCGGCCTGGCGCGGGCCGACATCCCAGACTGGGTGCAACAACTCCGCCCGGCACCGGACGCCACAGGCGCGGGCCTGGCCGAGGGCGCGATGCGCCACCCCGCCGAAACCGAAGGCCCGCTGGCGGGATTGTCCGGTGTACTCACCGCGCTCCCGGCCGTGGATATGCCCTCCGACCATCAGGCCCAGACGGGCTTTGCGATGGCCGACGCTATCGTGCAGCAAGCGCAACTCTGGCAGGAGCTTCTGGAGAATCCACGCAGCGTCGAGCGGCCAGTCGCGCAACAAGATCATCGTCTGGGGGCCGGCGCTAAGGTCGCGCGCGTGTTGGTCGCGCTCGCGCTGCTCCTGGCGGTTGTGGGCGGGTTGCTGTTGCAGGAAGACCGCCTCTCGCAGTCCCCGCTGCACCCTGGGATTTCGGACATGAGCACGTTAATTCAAGCACTCGAACCCGGCAACACGGTGGTCGTGGCCCTGGAGTACGGCGCAGCCGAAGCCGTGGAGATGTCCTTGCTCACCGATGAACTGTTCAGCCACCTTCTGGAGCGCCAGGTCAACGTGATCGCGGTGAGTTCACTACCAGAAGGCGCGGGACTGGTACACGACTTGATGGCGACGGAGGCTATTTCCAATCACTTGCCATCAGGACATACGGCCTATCTGCCCGGAACCTATCACGGCATCACGGCCTTCTTGGACACTTCGGAAGTCCGCGCGGCAGATATGCTGCTGATCTTTGCCGCGCGCCCGGAACGCCTGCGGTGGTGGATTGAGCAGTATAAAGTCGCAGACATCGGGGCCCCGGTGGGGATAGGGTCCAGCGCGTCATTGGGGCCGCTCGTCGCGCCCTATTTTGAGACCCCCGGTGTGACCGGGTGGCTGGTGGGCTTCCGCGATGTGGTGGCTTACCGCGAGTTGCGCGGATTGCCCAATCGGTTCTTTGGCAGTATGCTGGATGTGGTGATGTTGGCCCAGTGGGCCGCGGCTGCCCTGCTCATCTTTGGCTTGCTCTATCAACTGGCAGCCGGCAGAAAGAAGGCTGTGTAATCATTATGAATGGGATGCTGGATATTGAATTAATCGGTATCATCGTCGGGGCCGTGATGACCCTGATGATTTTGAGCTACATCTTCACCGATAGCTTCCTCTACCGCTGGGCACTGGCCTTGTTGGTGGGGAGCAGCGTCGGATACGCGCTGGGCATTGTCATCCGCTTTGTCCTGCTCCCCTGGTTTACCCTGGCCCTCGGTCAGGAGGACCTCGCCCAACGCTTATTCTTTGCGATCCCCCTCTTTTTGGGGATATTGCTGCTTCTCAAAGGGTTTACCCCGTCAGGAGCTTTAGGGCGCATCGCCGTGCTCGGCAATATCTCTATGGGATTTTTGATCGGCGTGGGGGCCGCTATCGCCATATCCGGCGCGCTCACAGGCACGCTCATCCCCCAAGTGTGGGCGACGGGGCAGAGCGTGACGTTCCCCACACTGTTGACCGGCGCGGTGATGGTCGTGGGCACCATAACATCGTTGCTGGTCTTCTCGCCGCGCCAGCGGGCCGACGCGGGGGAGGTGCGGCCAGTGATGCTCTGGCTCCATCGCATCGGACGCTTCTTTATCGTCACAGCGTTAGCGGTGGCCTTCGTCGGCACCATCACCTCCGCGTTGACGACGTTGGTGATGCGCGTGTGGCAAATCGCCAGTGGGCTGATGGGAGGCTGAGATGGCCGAACAAATCATCGAATCCATCCTAGTCGCCGATTGCGGGTCGGTTGTGACCAAATTGCTGCTTCTGGAACGTGTAGAAGACAATTACCGGTTTGTCGCGCAGACGGAAACCCTGACCACCCTCAATCCTCCGTGGAGTGACGTGAGCGTTGGCGTTATCCACGCCATCGAGGATTTGGAAGCCATCACCGGGCGCGTGCTGTACACGCGCGGACGGCTCATCACCCCGCGCATGAGCATCGAGGGCGTGGACGCTTTCGTGGTCATCCTCAGCGCGCCGGAGCCGCTGCGCCTGGTCATCGCCGGGCTGGTGCGAGAAATGAGCCTGGAAAGCGCGCGCCGCGCCGCTTCAGGCACCTATACCAACGTGTTGGCGACGTTATTGCGCGAGGGCAGCCTGCGCTCGCCGCAAGAAACCTGGGCGCGAATCGTGCGCGATACCCGCCCGGACGCGGTCTTGCTGGTGGGCGGCGTAGATGGCGGGGCGTCGCGTCCGGTGATGGAATTGGCGGACGCCATCGCGTTAGCCAGTTCGATGCTGCCCGAAAACGAGCGTCCGGCGATCCTGTATGCCGGCAATGCCCGGTTGCGCTCGGCGGTAACGAAGCTGCTTGGGGATATCGCCCCGGTCGAAGTCGCCGATAATGTCCACCCCACCACCAGCACTGAGCATCTGGGGCCGGCGCAAGCCCTGCTGGAGCAGCACTATGTGGAAAAGCGCTTGCAGCAGACGCCCGGTGTGGACACCCTATCCTCCTGGAACCGCCTGCCCTTACTTCCCACCGCGACCGCTTTTTCCGATGTGGTGGATTATCTCTGGCACCGCGAGCACAACGAAGACCGGGGCGTCCTGGGCGTTGACATCGGCGCGGCGACGACAACGGTAGCGGCCACCTTTGCCGGGCGGCCTTACGTGAGCATTTACGAGCGGGGCATCGCTTATGGGCCGCTGGCCTGGGTCAAACGGCACGGCATAGATGCCCTGTTGCGCTGGATACCGGAAGAAATGGACCCCGATGAGCTGCTGGTGATGTTGCATAACCGTGAACTGCGCCCCTGGACTGTGCCCCAAGAGCCGCGCGAGTTGTGGGTGGAGCAGGCTGTGGCCCGCGAGATGTTGCGCTCGGCGTTGCGCATCGCTATCCCGACCTGGGACACCGGCGGCGCGCAGATCCAGGCAGGGATGATGCCGGGCCTAGACCCCATCCTCATCTCTGGCGGCGGTATGGTTCACATGCCGCGTCCGGGGCAGGCCCTCCTGGTCGTATTGGATGGCCTTCAGCCGGTGGGCATCTCCACCATCCTGCTTGACATCAACCGCGCGGCCCCGGCGCTCGGTGCCGTCGCGCGGATCAAGCCGGTGGCCGCGGCCTCCGCGCTAGAGGGCGGCGCGCTGGTCTCGCTCGGCACCGTGATCTCGCCGGTCGGCAAAGCGCCCCGGCCCGGCGACGTGGTGCTGCAAATGTCCATCATCTACGAGGATGGCGGCGAGTTGGACGTCGAGGCGCGCTATGGCGAATTGGAAATCTGGCCCCTGTTGCCTGGACAACGCGCCACTCTCAAAATCAAACCGCTCCGCCGCTTTGATGTGGGGCTAGGGCCAGGGCGTGGAGGCAAAATCGAGGCTATCGGGGGGCTGGTGGGGCTGGTCGTGGATGTGCGAGGCCGTCCTCTGAGCCTGCCCAAAGACCCTGACCAGCGCCGCCGCCTCCTAAACGGCTGGATTTGGGACGTGGGAGGCTGATATGTTCATATCCTATAGCATCGTCAACCCTCTGACCCTGGTGCGCGTCCCCCGGCGCTTGCCGCGTCCCGGCGAAGTGCTCTATCGCGCGGGCGATTCCGTGGAGCCGGCGCACATCGTGGCGCAGGCCGTGGATCCGCCGGATTTCCGCATTGTGGACGTGGCCCGCGAGCTGGATGTGCCCGTCAAGCGGGTCAAGAATATGCTCAAGGTCAAGGAGGGCGCGACCCTCAAGCGCGGAGATGTGCTGGCCGCGCGCGGTAGCTTTGGCGGGCCGGTCTGTCGCTCCCCCATTGAGGGCGTGCTCGTGGGCAGTGGACGTGGGCGCTTGCTGATTGAGGCCGAGCCGGGTGCCATCCAACTGAGCGCGTTGGTACCGGGGAGGGTGGTGGAGACCTGGCCGGAAGAAGGCGTGATGATTGAGACCGTGGGCGCGCATATCCAGGCCATCTGGGGCAACGGCAAAGAAGCCTTTGGCGTGTTGCGTGTCGTGGTGCGCGCGCCGCGCCACCCCATTCGCCCCAAACACATCGACCCTTCGCTACAAGGCGTCATCCTGGTAGGCGGTTCGCGCATTGACGAGGAAACATTGGAACACGCTATCGAGGCGCAGGTGCGCGGCATCATCGTGGGGGGCGTTCCGCCATCACTCGTGCCGCTGCTGGAAACGCTGGAGTTCCCCGTAGTCTGCACGGAGGGCCTCGGCGTCACCCCGATGTCCAAAGCGATCTTCGATCTCCTGCGCTCGTTGGATGGGCGCGAGGCCGCGCTGTGCGGGCGGATGCAACTGCGCTGGGGCGAGGAACGGCCTTATATCGTTGTGCCGATGCCCGCGCAATCCGGCGATCCTATAAATCCCGAGGAACCGCTGCGCGTAGGCGGCAAAGTGCGCATTCTGCGCGGCCCGTACTTCGGCACCTCTGGCACGGTGGTGGACATCCCGCCAGGTATGGTACAATTGGAAACAGGGGCGCGCTTGCCCGGCGTCGAAGTCGATATAGGCAAAGAGACCACATTGGTCCCCTACATCAACTTGGAACGGTTACTGTAAATCGGCCTGTGGGGATGTGCCCCCTGATTCAGAACCCGTCCCGAGTAAGCGGGGCGGGTTTATCGCGTCAGTTGGCCTCAAGGAGGAGTGATGGCAGTTCGACGATTAATCCGCGAAAGTACATTCAAGTTGGCCCGGTACGATCTGGCTCAACTCTTGGAAGATCATCAAGACGATCTCATCCGCGCCTTCCATTTGGAGATTCAACGGCTCGATGACGAGATCAACGAAGAAGACCTGTTCATC
>SLSP01000054.1 GCA_007130345.1 Thermoflexales bacterium | reverse complement strand
CGCGCTCAGTGGCTTCAGCAGCGAGGCCGTCATCGCCACCGCCGGCCTGCTCGTCCTCAGCGCGGGATTGGTGCGCAGCGGCGTTGTCATCTGGATTACCGAGCGCATCGAGAGGCTGACCCAGGGCAACGGCAAGCGGCTGGCCGTGTTGAGCAGCACGCTGCCGGGCCTGCTCTCCGGTTTCATCAGCGATGTGGGCACCGTCTCGCTCTTCATCCCCGTGGTGATGCGGCTGGCGCGCAAGAAAGGCATCTCGCACACGCACTTGCTGCTGCCCCTGGCGATGGCGGCCCTGGCGGGCGGCAATCTTACCCTCATCGGCGCGTCGCATAACCTGGTGGTGGATAGCCTGCTGCGGGATGCCGGCGTCCCGGCTCTCAGCTTTCTGGCCCTCTTCCCTATCGGCCTGGCGCTGGTGCTGGCGTTCACGCTCTACGCGATGCTCTTCGCGCCCAAGCTCTTGCCCAAGCGCAAGCTCAAAGTCCGCCGGAACGGGGCCGAGGCGACCCAGGCATTGATGCACGCCTACGGAATGCACAAGCGGCTTTGGGAGTTGGCCCTCAAGCCCGATTCCGTCCTGTTGGGACATTGCCTCGCCGATACGGACATCGGCAAGCATTATGGGATTACGGTGATGTTCGTGCTGCGGGATCACGAGGTCTACGCGGCCCGCGAACAGAGCTTGCCCCTGGAAGTCGGCGACATTCTGCTGGCCGTGGGGCGTCGGGAGCGGATGAAGCACCTGGCCGAAGATGCCAACCTGGAACTGCTCGGCGTGCCACGCATCCAGGAAGAGTTCCCCTCCTCCGGCGCCGAGATGATCGAAGTGATTGTGCCCCCGCGCTCCCCGGTCATCGGAAAGTCCTTGATTGAGCTGGATTTTCGGCAGCAATCCGGGCTGACGTGCGTGGCCCTCTGGCGCGCGAATCACCCCGTGCGCACCGATGTGGGCTGCGAGACGCTGGAAAGCGGCGACGCCCTCTTGCTCTACGGCTCGCGGAAGAGCGTGCGCGCCTACAAACCGGAACCTGACTTTATCTGGCTCAGTCCGCCGCAACACGAAGAAGCCCCACGCGAGTTGCGCCATCTGGCGCCCTGGGCCGCGCTGGTCATGCTCCTCGTGATTCTCACCGCGTCCCTCGATCTGCTCCCCATCGCCGTGGGCGCGTTGGGTGGCGGCGCGGTGATGCTGCTGATGGGCATCCTCGGCCCACGCGAGGTCTACGGCAGCGTCGAGTGGCGCACCGTGCTCCTCATCGGCGGGATGTATCCCCTGGGCCTGGCAATGGAGCAGACGGGAGCCTCGGCCCTGGTCTCCAGCCTGGTCATCAACAGCGTGGGGCAGATCGGGCCACTGGCCGTGCTCGTCAGCCTGCTCGTCGGCGCGATGGCGCTCACCCAGGCGATGCACGGCGCGGCGGTGGCGGTCATTATGACGCCGGTCGCGCTGGACGCGGCAACGCTGATGACCATCGATCCCCGCGCCCTGGCGGTGGCCGTCATCATCGGCGCGTCGGCCAGCTATCTCCTGCCGATGGGCCATCCCGCTCCGCTGCTCGTGCAGCGGCCTGGCTCCTACCGCACGCAAGATTATTTGCGCTACGGGGCCGGCCTCGTTGTGCTGACCATCGTACTCGCGGCGGTCATCCTGCCGTTGATGTGGCCCTTCGCCTGATCATAGCCGCAATGTCAAAACCAAAAACCGAGGAGGTTGAAAATGCACGACCTGAGTGCTGCTCAACAAATTTACCAAACCACAATCAGAGATTTGCCTATTATTGAGCAACTAAAGTTGGTTCAATTAGTTTTAGATGCTTTGATCAACAAACCCGACATCAATACACTCCACGAAAGCTTATTTTGGGATGCGGAAGATTATGCCGACTTGACGCGATCTTCGCTCACGTATGCAGCGCAATCTATGTTTGAGGCTTAGTCTTCAACGCATGAACAACTCCATAAATGACAAGCCCAACGCCCAAAAATTAGGCGGGACGCTACTCGAAACCCAACACATGTACACCGACGCCCGCTTCACCGTGCGTCAAAACTGCGTCGGTTGCTCGACGGCAAGGAATTCACCTAACACTTGGCTCCGAGGAGATTGTCAAATCCCCTCGGATCCGCCGAATTTGGCAATCTGGCGAGAACCTGGTACGCTATGGCGAATGTTTTAAGGTACTAACGAGGATGTGGTAAAAGATCACGGCAAACGTCAAACGCGAACCGTCATTCCGTAATGTGAGAGAGAGGTGCGAAATGCCGCAAACATATCAAGGTGTGATTGAACACGGCAACATTCGATTAATGCCCGATGTGAATTTACCAGAAGGTACGTGCGTTTACGTCACGGTCATTCCCACACTAGACGAACGTTACGCCCGGCGTAAAGCCGCCGCATGGCTGGCCGCGCAAGTCGGCGATCAATTGATGCCCGGTTCAGCAACCCTGATCCGCCAGGAACACCATCTGGTCTGGAGCTTCCCGGTGATGATCGGGTCACCTTTCGAAGAACCTCTCGGTCCTATAGGTTACGTGGAGGTAGATGCTGAAACGGGGACTATCCTGACCACTTCCAAGCTCGCCAAAGAGTTTTTACAAAATGCCGAACATCTTGCCAATTCCGCATTCCCGTTGAAATAACGCAGTAGCGCAAAACTAACCCTGTGACAAGAAGAAGTCCCCGGTTGATTTCAAAAGGACACGGATTTACACGGAAAAACACGGATTTTTTTGGTTTTATCCGTGAAATCTGTGTTCATCTGTGTCCCAAACAGGGTGACTTTTGCGGTATTGCGAAATAACACACTCTAATAACATAGCGCTATCACAAACCGACTGACGTAAACTTCACTTGGAGGTGTTGTATGAAACGCCCTGATCTATCCGAGGTCTCTCCCGAAATCCTGGCCTACATCGAATCGCTGGAAGTGCGTCTGGGCCGCCAGGCCAAATCCGCCGCGCCCGATCCGGAGCCGGAGGAGCGCCCCGCCGAGCCACCTACCCCCATCAACGTGATCACCATCAGCGCGGGGGGGATGGTCAAGCGCACGCCGCGCCATCACTACACGCCGCAGCGTCGAGGCGGAATGGGCGTCTTCGATATCGATCTCGCGCAAGACGACGCGCCCCGCGTCCTTGCCCTGGCCGACATCGAAGCGACGCTGCTGCTCTTCACCGACCTGGGCCGCAGTTACCGGCTGCCCGCGCGCCGCCTGCCCGAAACCGAGGTGCGTGCGCGCGGCATCGACCTGGGAACGCTGCTGCCCCTCCAGCCCGGCGAGCGCGTCATCGCGGTTTTGCCCGAAGAGGGCGGCGACCACGTCGCGCTGGTGGGCCGGAGGGGCTGGGTCAACGTGATCCGCGCCAGCTTCGTCGGCAAGAACATGATCCCCGGCGTCAGCTACTACGACACCGAGCGCCACGGCCCGCTGGCCGCCGCCTGCTGGATTCCCGGCAAGGACGATCTCTTCATCGCCAGCCGCGCGGGGCAGGCTATCCGCTTCCCGATGCGGCGCGTGCCCAACAGCGGCACGCTTGGCATCCAACTGGGGCGGGATGACGCGGTTGTGGGCATTACCGCTGTGGACGAGGCCGATGGCGTCTTCCTGCTAGGGGCCGATGGCAAGGGCACGATCCGCGAGATGGCGGGCTTCCGCGCCAATCAAAGCCCCGGCGGGCAGGGCAAAGTCGCGCTCAAGACCGATCACCTGGTGGCCGCGCTCACCGTCGCGTCCCAGGCCGACCTTTTCGTCATCACCCGCCTCAGCAAGCTCATCCGCTTCGCCGCCGAGGACGTGCCGCCCAAGACCGGCGTCGTCCAGGGCGTCCACTGCATCGCCCTGCGCGGGGATGAAGCGGTCGCGGCGGCCATCAGCCGGACTGCCCCGGCTAAAGCGGCCACCGGATAGGTGACGCGGGCATTGGCTATGAAAATATGCAGTAGCGCAAAACTAACCCTATGACAAGAAGAAGCCCCCGGTTGATTTCAAGCAAGGACACGGATTTACACGGAAAAACACGGATTTTTTTGGGTTTTATCCGTGAAATCTGTGTTCATCCGTGTCCCAAACAGGGTGACTTTTGCGGTATTGCGAAAATATGCCGCATCCCCTGGCTTGTGCTCCTTCTCCTCTTGTTGGGAGGCTGCCGTCAGATCATCGCAGAAATACCGGTAGCTCCCTCAACGCCGGAGACATTCTCGCAATGGGCGGCGCGGGCGCAGGCCAGTTCGCAATATGGCCTCCCCGATTGGAGCGCGAACCGCGCGCTCGGCCCGCCTGCCGTCGATGCGTGCGCTGATGACGCGCGCGCGTGGGCCTCGGCCCGGGGCAACGGCGTGGAATGGCTGCACCTCACCTACGCGCAGCCGATGCGCGTGGCCGAGGTGCGCATCCACCAGACCTTCGGCGTGGGGGCCATCTCGCGCGTTTCGCTGGTGGATGTTGAGGGAAATCTGCATCCGGTCTGGGAGGGCACCGATACCACCACGCCGTGCCCTGGTGTGTTGCTCATCGCCTTCCCCTTGACAGAGTTCCGTGCCGAAGGCGTCCGCATCGATCTGGACGAATCCCGCACGGGCTTTTGGAACCAGATCGACGCGGTCGAGCTATTCGGCACGCGCTGAAGGCGGCGGACATCGCTTGACTTTTCAAGCGGCCCTGGTAAATTAGGGGGTATCTTTCATAAGGGGGCGACAAGGCAACATGTGCAACCGCATACGTGATCCGCGCGAGGTGTCCTATCGTGGGTGTATGCCGTGTCGCAACGCGCCGCTTAACGCGCTGGAATGATCTGGCCGATTAAGCCGAGCAGAAAGCCATGGGCACTTGCGACCCATGGCTTTTTTGTTGCCCAGAATCCCCTAATCACACGTTTTGGAGAGGTTATGTCTACCGAATCAAACAACATTGTTGTACCTGAAGCCCCTGCGATACCCGGCCTGCAATTTCGGCACTTCCGTGGCCCGGAGGATTACCCGGTGATGGTCGCCATCATTGATGCGTGCAAAGTTGTCGATAAGATCGAGCATGTGGACACTGTGGAAACTCTCACGCAAGATTACGAGCATTTGATTAACAGTGATCCCCGGCGCGATATGCTATTCGTCGAGGTGGCGGGCGCGCCGATAGGCTACAGCCGGGTGATGTGGGAGCACATGCCCCAGGATAAGCAGCGCGTTTACCAACACTTCGCCTTCCTGGTGCCGGCCTGGCGTGGACGTGGCATCTGGCGGACGATGCTGCGCTATAACGAGCGCCGCCTGCGCGAGATCGCCGCCGGGCACGCGGGGGATGCGGAGAAGCTGTTCGAGGCGTGGGCTGCCGATACGGAATCGGCGTGGCGCGCGCTGCTCGAATCCGAGGGCTACGGCCCGGTGCGCTACGGTTACGAGATGGTGCGCCCGCATCTGGAGGACATCCCCGATCTGCCGCTGCCTGCCGGGATCGACGTGCGGCCCTCAAGCGCGGAGCAGTTCGACGAGATCATCGACGCGGCCCGCGAGGCTTTTCTCGATCACTGGGGCTTCGCGGAGGATGAGTGGGGCGCGGAGGCCCGGCAAGAATGGCGCGATCATCGCACGTTCAATCCCGCGCTGTGGCAGGTGGCCTGGGACGGGGACGAAATCGCCGGGATGGTGCTCAACTTCATCGACGAGATCGAGAACACGATGTACCATCGGCAACGCGGGTACACCGAGACCATCTGCGTGCGCCGTCCGTGGCGCAAGCGCGGATTGGCCCGCGCCCTGATCGCCCGGAGCTTCGGCGTGCTCAAGGCCGCCGGGATGACCGAGGCGGGCCTAGGCGTCGATGCGCAAAATCCTCACGGCGCGCTCCGCCTCTACGAGAGTATGGGCTTCCAGGTCACTAAGGAATTCGTCACCTATCGCAAGGCCCTGGCCGAGTGATGCGCGGCGGAAGTTCCCCCCTCAGTTAGCCCCGCTCAGAACGGAGTCCGATCCGCGACTATACGTCAGGAATTGCGCTTTTGTCGAGAATGATTACACTATACATCTGGAAGGGGTAACGTTTGAGTGACGGCTTAACTATGGCGTCATGCGTCAAACGTCATGCGTCAAACGTCAAAATCGATGGCAAGATAAGACTCCCCCTGAAAAAAAATTCCAAAAATCCGATTTTTCACACACGACCTACTACCTATATGAAATTCGCACGCGAAAAATCTACATCTAGTACAGCGCGGCGGAAGTCCCTTCTCAGTTAGCCCCGCTCAGAGCGGATCGTCAGATCCGCGACTACGCGGCGAACCGGGGAACTGACGTTCCCCTTGGAGCAAATTCAACTGGGGAGTTATTTATGCCGCGCTGT
>SLSP01000386.1 GCA_007130345.1 Thermoflexales bacterium | reverse complement strand
CCGGTCGATGCGCTCAACGCGCGCGACCGGGCCGTTTTGTGGTGGCGAAATCCGTCAGGCTATCCGGCGTCTTCCTCGATCTCCAGCGCCGCGTACAGCGCGCTGCGCTGCGCATCGGCGAGCCGATCCCGCCGGTTTGCCGAATCGCGCACCCAACGCTTGATCTCCGATCCCCGGAGCGCGGTAATCGGCGCGTCGTCGGCTTCCAAATACACATCGGGATGCACAAAGAGCAGGACGGCGCGCGTGGGAATCTCCATGCCTTCGGGCAAGCGCTTGGCGAGCCACGCCTGTAACGCGCTGACTTCCGATGCGGCGATGCGATGCGGCTGTCCCAAGCCCTCCTGTCCCATGAAGCGCCGCAACATCCCCATCTTCTGCTCGTGATGCCAGCGACCCTTCTCCTCATCATAGGTGACGCGCCCGCCCTGCGAACTTACTATGATGACGGTCAGGCCGCCCGGCCCGATTAAGACGAAGGGCACCGGGGTCTGATACACCAACAGGGTATAGCGATTCCCCAGACCTTTGAGCGATTCGGGGACTTTATTATGATGCGCGGCAGGCCCCAGATACCGCTCGCCGAGATAGTTGCTCAAAATGGAGGCGACAAATCCCACCCACACCAGCAACATCGACAGGGCTATCAGGTCGGGACGTTGAAACATCAACACAGTGGCGATGATCAATAGCCCCATCCCCGCCAGCGGGGCGTTCTTGCCGATTTTGGATTGTCGCTCGATATGCTTCTCGTTGACTATTTGTCGCATTTTATACTCCTTCCCACCGGCCCAGGATCAGGCACGCATTCTGCCCGCCGAATCCGAAGGCGTTCTTGAGGGATACCCGCACCTCAGCCTCGCGGGGTTCCCACGGCACATAGTCCAGGTCACATTCGGGATCGGGCGTGTCGAGGTTGATGGTCGGCAAAATCACGCTGCGCTGCATCGTCAGCACCGTCAAAATAGCCTCAATAGCGCCGGCGGCCCCCATCGTGTGGCCGATCATCGACTTGTTGGAACTGACCGCCAGCTTATAGGCGTGGTCGCCGAAGACCTGCTTGAGCGCGTAAGTCTCTGCCGGGTCGTTGAGCGGCGTGGACGTGCCGTGCGCATTGACGTAATCGACGGCCTCCGGCGCGATCCCGGCGTACTTCATCGCCCAGCGGATAGCGCGGCGGACGCCCTGCGATTCGGGGTCGGGTTGCGTCATGTGGTAGGCGTCGGATGAAGAAGCGTACCCCATCACCTCGCCGTAGATGCGTGCGCCGCGCGCCTGGGCGTGTTCCAGGCTTTCCAGCACCAGGATGCCCGCGCCTTCGCCCATCACAAAGCCGTCGCGGTCCTTGTCGAATGGACGACTGGCCTTCTCCGGCGCGTCATTGCGCGTCGAAAGCGCGCGCATCACCGAGAAGCCCAGGATGGACACGTCGATGATCAGCCCCTCGCTCCCGCCGACCAGGGCCATATCCGCGCGCCCGTTGCGGATCATATCCGCGCCCTCGCCGATGGCCTGCGACCCCGTCGCGCACGCGGCTACCGGCGTCGTGATGGGACCCTTCGCCCCCGCCAGCAAGCTGACGTGGTACGAGGGCATATTGGGCAGCGACGAGACCAGCGCGAAGGGACTGACGCCCCGCGCGCCCTGCTCCCAGTACTTCTGCGAATGTTCCATAGCCCAATCCAACCCGCCCATCCCCACGCCGATGACCGTCGCCACGCGCTCGGCCAGCGCATCATCCGTGTAGATGGGCGCCGACAACCCGGCATCCTCCAGTGCTTCGTGCGCCGCCACCAGCGCGAGTTGCGAGCAGCGCGCCATCCGCCGGGCCTCTTTGCGGTCGATATATTTCTTGGGATTGAAGTTCTTAACCTCTGCCGCGATATGCACGGGCAGATCAGCAGCCACCGGGTCGAAGCGCTGGATGCGCGCCACCCCCGATTGCCCCGCCAGAGCGTTCTCCCACGTCTCCGGCACGGTATGGCCGATGGGCGTCACCGCCCCCATTCCAGTAACTACCACGCGAATCCGATTAGTCATAATAAAGCGATCTCCTGTTTAGAATGATGAATGGTAAATGGTAAGTGGCACAGATTCGGCCTATGAGCGCGCTCCAAGCCCCCGTCCCCGGGGGCGGCTAGACAAGTCAATGCTTGCTGAAACCGTCCTCGATACGGGAACTCCGAGCTTTTTCACGCAAAAAGCTACCATCACTTCCGCGCTTCCAGCCCGGCCTTGATGGCGGGGACGACCTGCCCGGCGACCGCGTCGCGGCCCTGGCGGATGGCGTTCTTGACGGCCTTCGCGTTGGATCGCCCGTGCCCCACAATGACGACGCCATCGACGCCGAGGAGTACCGCGCCGCCCAACTCCGTGTAATCCAGCCGGCGGATGATGCGCCGCGCGCCGGGATAGAGCAGCGCGATCCCCGGCAGCGCCAGCACCAGCGCGGGGAGCAGCAGCAGCATCCCCACCTTCGCCAACGGCGTCGCCCAGAACTCGCGCTTGAGCAGCCGCGCCGCGAAGCTGGCGACGGACTCTGCCGTCTTGATCATAATGTTGCCCGTGAAGCCGTCCGTGATCACGACATCGACCACGTCTTGGGTCATCTCCTTCGGTTCCACGTTGCCCACAAAGTTGAAGTCGCATTGCTTGAACAGTTGATGCGTCTCGCGCAAGACCAGCGTGCCCTTCTCGTCCTCCTCGCCGTTTGCGAGCAGGCCCACACGCGGCGCGGCCATCCCCAGAACCTGCTCCGCGTAGATGCAGCCCATGCGCGCGAACTGCTCCAGGTACTCCGGCTTGGGATCGGCGGTGGCGCCCATATCCAGCAGCAGCACCCGCCCGAAGGTCAGCGGATAGAGGCCGGCCAGCGCGGGCCGGCGAATGCCGCGAATCCGCCGCAGGTCGAAGATAGCCGCCGAGAGCGTGGCGATGGTGTTGCCCATCGAGACGAAGGCGTCGGCTTCGCCATCTCGCACCAGGCGCATCCCCACGCGGATGGACGAGTCCTCCTTATTCCGCACATCCTGGGAGTGATCGGCCATCGTGATGACCTCTGGCGCGTGGACGACGCGGAGGTTGAGGCCCGCCGTGTCGTGCTTCGCCAACTCCTGCCGCACGCGCTCCTCCGGCCCCACCAGGATAATCTCGTCGCCCCACTCGCGGGCTGCCAGCACCGCCCCTTCTACATCCGGGCCGGGGCACTGATCCGAACCAAAAGCGTCAACGACTATGCGCATACGTCCTCCTCGAAAAACGGATTGAAATCCAAAATCGTTACGCGCCCCAGAACCAGGGCGGCTCTTCGGGCGGGGGGACAGACCAATCCCCGCTGCCATCGAGGTCGTAGTCGGGCGTCGGCAAGGGCTGGTTGTCGAGCCAGCTCCGGGCGATGGCGGGCAGTTCGGCGCGACGCACATGGCGCACTGCCGGGTCGGGCAGGGACATGATGAACTGCGTGCCGTAGCGTTTGGTCAGGATGCGCTGATCGAGCACCACGGCGATGCCCTGATCCGTGCCGGTGCGAATCAGCCGCCCAAAGCCCTGCAAGAAGCGCAAGACCGCTTCGGGCACCATGTACTCGTTGAAGGGATTGTCGTAGACCTCGGCGCGGGCCGCGATTACGGGGTCGTTGGGCACGTCGAAGGGCAGTTTGACGATGACCAGGCACGAAAGCGCGTCCCCGGCGATGTCCACGCCCTCCCAGAAGGAGCGCGTGCCGAGCAACACGGCCCGCTCGTTGGTGCGGAAGCTCTCCAGCAAGCTGGCGCGAGATCCGCCGCTCCCCTGCGCGTAGACGGTGATGTTCTCGCGGGCCAGCGGGCCGGTCAGCGCACTGGCGGTAGTCTGCAACTGGCTGTACGAGGTGAAGAGCACCAGCGCGCGGCCTTCGGTCGCCTTGACCAATTCGAGGAGCGTGTCCTCGACCACTTTTTGATAGCCGTGGCCGCTCGGTTCGGGGATGTCGGAGACCAGCGCCAGCAGCGCGGCGGACTGGTAATCGAAGGGCGAGCCGACAGCCAACTCGCGCGCGCCGTCCGCGCCGAGCCGCTCCCGCATATACTCGAAGCTGCCGGAAATCCGCAGCGTCGCCGAGGTTAGCACCACCGCGCGCTTCCTGTCCAGCAGGTGATGGCGGATCAACTCGCCGACGTGCAGCGGCACCGCATTGCACGAGAAAGCGCGCCGCTGCTGGTCTTCCATCCAATAGATGGCGTTCTCCTGGGGCTTGTTGAGGAAATTCTCCATCTCGGCCCGCGTCTCGGCCAGGCGGCGCGTGACGCTCAACAGCCGCACGCGCGCGCTGTCTAACTCTGGGGCCGCCGTCGCGCTCAGTTCGTCCAGCCCCTCGGCCAAATCCGATAGCCCCTCCACCAACTGATCGAGGTTGGGCGCCATCCGCGTCCAGGCCAGCCCGATGCTATCCCACGAGGTCTCATCACGCAGACTGTCGGTGATGCGCAGGCGGGTGGCGTACTTGGAGCGGTAATTGACGTGCTCATCCATAAAGCGCTCGATGTCGCCGAAAATGGCCTCCATCAGCCCTTGCACCCGGTCGCCTCGATCCTGCAAGCGCACCACCGCGTCCTGCACAATGACGCGCTGCTTGCGCGGGAGCGCGTGGGATTGCGCCAGCACCTCGTTGAGCAATGCCGGCACGTTATGGCGCGCGCGCAACAGATCATCGAAGGTCGCCCGCAGCATCGGCCAACTCACCGTGTAGCGCAGGGCTTCCGTCGTCGCGCTCTCCAGGTGATGCGCCTCATCCACCACGAGCAGGTCGTACTCCGGCAAAACCCGGTTCTGCGCGGCCACGTCGGCCAGGAGCAGAGCGTGGTTCACGATGAGGATGTGCGCGCCCTCGGCTTTGGCGCGGGCGCGGTAGAAGAAGCAGCGGTCGCTCTGGAAGAAGGGGCAGCGGTCGGGATCGCAGGCTTCGTTGGCGGCGGAAATATCGTACCACACGGCGCGCTCCTCCCGCGTGGGCAGGAAGATGCCGTCGCCGTCGCCATCAAGGGTATTGGGCAACCAGAGGATGACCTTCGCCAGCACGCGCATCTCATCGTGGGAAGTTGGCCCCCGGCGGCGCAGCGCCTCGAACTGCTGGCGGCAGAGGTAGTGGATGCGGCCTTTGAGCACCTGGAAGTGGAATTTGTAGAGCATCTCGCGCAACTGAGGCAAGTCCTTGCTCGCCAGTTGCTCCTGCAAGTTGATGGTGTTGGTGGAGATAACCACGCGCTGGCGATTTTGCACCGCCCACTCGATGGCCGGGAGCAGATAGGCCAACGATTTGCCCGTGCCGGTTCCGGCCTCGACCATCAGGTGCGTGCCCGCATTGAAAGCCTCGGCAATTGCCTGCATCATCTCCACCTGCTGATCGCGGTACTCATAGGAGCTGAAGGTCTCGGCGATGGGGCCATCATCTTCCAGCAGGCCGGTGAGTGCGAGCACGTCCACAAGACGCGGCTCCTTGCGCGGCTCCAGCGGTTCGGGGATCTCGTCCTCGGTGACGAAGAGCGGGCCGGCAGCATCGCCGCCCTTTCGCCCGGCCAACTGCGTGCCGATGCTACCCTGGAATCCCTGCCGGGTGCGCAGATATTGGGCATCCCGCAGGAAGTAACTCGGCCCCCAGCGCACCCGCTCCCCCAGGCGCACCAATTCATTCACGGTTTCCTGGGGCAACTGCACGGCCCGGCGCATCAGGGCCATAAAGAGCTGGTGAGACATCACGGCATCATCCAGCGCGCGGTGAGTCTGCGCCGGCAAGTCGATGCCCAACTCGCGCACTAGGTTAGCGAGGCTGTACCGCTCAACGTGGGGGACGAGAATCCCGGCCAACTCGAAGGTATCCAGCGATGGTTGGCGCATCAGCACGCCGTGTTGGCGCAAGAACGCCAGGTCGAAGCTGATATTGTGGCCGATAACGGTATCCCGTCCCACAAACTCCGCCAGAGTTCGGGTGGCCTGCCGCGCGCCAATCGCGCCTTCGACATCAGCATCAGTGATGCCGGTCAGGTCGGTGACAAACGGGGGAATTCGGCGTCCGGGGTTCACAAAAGTGGCATAAGTCTCCAGCACGCGATCCCCTTCAAAACGCAACGCGCCAATTTCGATGATAGCGTCCCGCTGTGGATCAAGGCCGGTGGTCTCCAAATCGAGGGAAACGTAAGTTCTAGGCATAGGTTCCTTTCTATCAGAAGAGCAAACCTCGTTATTATACCGCAGAACGACGCGGTTGCCAGTGCAGAACGAGCGAGGAAGGCAAAAGCGCAAAAAGCAAAAGCCCGCAGCATCACGCTGCGGGCTTCTCACGTCAGGACAGACGTAACCAGTTTTATGAGCACGCTCCCAGCCCCCGTCCCCGGGGGCGGCGAGCTATTCTTGAACGGTTTGCTTACAAAACTGAAGTGTTACAGACAGACTACTCCAAAATCTCAAAATCGTCCAAACCTCCAAGACCCGGCATAGGCATCATGTAATGGAATCCATCTGGCCCCAGTCGCTCCGTCAGATGCCGCATAATCTTATCCGCATTGTCGTAAGGCCCGGCCACGAAGAATGGCTTGCCATCCTCACCACCCACGGCGATGGGCACATCTACCGCTTCGAGGTCCGCGCCCTTCAACAGGATTTCCGCGAGCTTGTAATCGCTGTGCGGCTTGAATCCCAGGTTTGCCGCGTAATCCAGCCCCGCCTGCACGATGGCGGCGGCCAGATTGAAATCGACCTGTACCATCTTCTGCGTTTTACTGGCCTTCTTGAGAACCTCGCGCCGGAATTCCCCAGCGGTGCGGAAAGGTATCACGTTGGCGTTCTTGCCACCCAGACAAGCGCGGTCTATCAGATACAGCGCCGCCCACCCCGCCCCCGTCGTAGGATTGCGCCGGGCGATGATGACCTGATTAAGGGACATCGGGGCTTCCCAATCCGCGTTGACCCAACACTCCATCACGGGCCAGTCGGCGGCCTCGTGCAATTGCGATTTCACGCCGCGCGAGTCCGACTTGGCGCGCTGAATCTCCTGGCGCTTGGCCTTGCGACGCGCTTCGCGGCGCGCGCGTTTTTGTTGACGTAGATTTTTAGGCATAGAAAACCTCCTGTTGCGTATTGCGTATTATGTTACACATTCGTCATTCCCAATTCATCAGCCTTGCAACCGCGCAATCTGCTCCCGCAGTTGCTCGGCCTCGACGTGCATAGCGGCGAGGGTGTCGCGCTCGCGCTGGACGATGGCCTCCGGCGCTTTCTCGGCGAAGGGGCCGGCGAGCCGACCCTCGCTGGCGGTGATGCGGGCCTGCAACTGCCCTAGCGCTTTCTGCAACCGCGCGCACTCGGCGTCCACATCCACCAGGCCGGCCAGCGGGAGGTAGGCCACCACGTCGCCCACCACCACCGAGGCCGCTTTCTCCAGCGGTTCGGACGCGGCGACGATGGCGAGCTGTTCTGCGTCCAGCCGGGCCAGGAACGCGAGCACGGGCTGCCGCGCTGCCAGGGCCGCCACGGCCTCGCCCGCCACGACGGTCGCCGCGACGCGCTTCCCGGCTTCGACGTTGTACTCGGCGCGCGCGTTGCGGATGCCGGTGATCAAGTTCATAATCTTATCCCACAAAAATTCACTCGCGCGCCATTCCATCAACGTCACCTTGCGAGGATCATCTACGTGTGACATTGCAAAAACCCCGCCACTATCTTCTGTAATTGATTGAGTGTATTCTTCTACATCAATCTCAGTCTCTGATTCAAACAATTCGACAGGGATTCCAGCCACATCCATCGGCCAGGGCGCGATGATGAGGGCTTCCGCGCCATCTTTCGCCGCCGCCGGGAGCGCCTGCCACAGCGCCTCGGTGACGAAGGGCATAAACGGGTGCAGCAGCCGCAGGGATTGTTCCAGCACGGTGAGCAGCACAGCGCGGGGCGCGGCCTTGTCCGCCGCGTCGTCGTAGAGGCGCACCTTCGTCGCCTCGATGTACCAGTCGCAGAACTCGTCCCACAGGAAGTCGCGCACGCGGCGGCCGGCCTCGCCATATTGATGCGCCTCCATCAGCCCGAACACGTCGCCGATGAGCCGGTGCAGGCGGCTGAGAATCCAACGGTCTTCCAGCAACAAATCCAGACCTGTCAGGTTTGACAAACCTGACAGGTCTGCGTCATCCAGGTTCATCAGGATGAATCGCCCGGCCTGCCAGAGCTTGTTGGCGAAGTTGCGCGCCCCCTCGATGCGCCGGGGGTCGAGGTTCATATCGTTCCCCGCCGACGAGGACGTGGTCAGCGTGTAGCGCAGCGCGTCCGTACCGAACTCCTCGATAATGTAGAGCGGATCGTACTTCCACGCATCCGGCATCGATTTGCTGATCTTCGCGCCGTGCTGGTCGCGGATCAGCCCGTGCAGGTAGACCCAGCGATAGGGCGCGCGCCCCATCAACTCCAGCGAGAGCATCGTCTCGCGGGCCACCCAGAAGAAGATGATGTCGTAGCCGGTCTCACGCATGTCGGTGGGGAAGAAGCGGCGCAGGTCGGGCGCGTCCGCGTCGGGCCAGCCGAGCGTGGAGAAGGGCCACAGACCAGAGGAGAACCATGTGTCCAGCACGTCCTCGTCCTGGCGGATGTAGGTGCTGCCGCATTTGGGGCAGGTCGTGGGGTCGTCGATGGCGCTCCACACCGCGTCGCAGTCGTCGCAGTACCACACCGGGATGCGATGCCCCCACCACAACTGGCGGCTGATGCACCAATCGCGGATGTTCTCCATCCAGTGGAACCAGGTCTTCTCGAAGCGGTCGGGGATGATCTCCAGCGTGCCGTCGCGCACCACCTGGATGGCCTTTTCTGCCAGGGGCTTGGCGCGCACGAACCACTGCGTGCTGATACGCGGCTCGATGATGGTGTCGCAGCGCTGGCAGTGGCCCACGGCATGATGGTAATCCTCGATGCGCACCAGCAGCCCCTCGCGCTCGAAGTCGGCGACGATGGCTTTGCGGCAAGCGTAGCGCTCCATCCCGGCGTAAGGGCCGGCGGCCTCGTTCATCAGCGCGGTCTCCGTCATCACGTCGATCTGCGCCAGATTGTGCCGCATCCCGATCTCGTAGTCGGTGGGATCGTGCGCGGGGGTCACCTTGACCGCGCCCGTGCCGAATTCCGGCTGCACGGCCTCGTCGGCCACGATGGGGATGACGCGCTCGACGGCGGGCAGCAGCGCGGTCTGACCCACGAGTGCGCCCCAGCGCGGGTCTTCGGGGTGGACGGCCACGCCACTGTCGCCCAGGATGGTCTCCGGGCGGGTGGTCGCCATCTCGATGAACGTGGTCGCGCCCTCGGCCCAGCGTCCGCTGCCCCAGATGTGTTGCGGCCCGTCCCACTCGGCGGTGCGGATGGGATAGCGGATGACCCACAGGTGACTGTCGTGCTCCTGCGGAATCACCTCCAGGTCAGAGACGGCGGACTCGCAGCGCGGGCACCAGTTGACCATGTACGGGCCGCGATAGATGAGGTCGCGCTTGTAGAGCGTGTCGAACGCGACGCGCACGGCGTGGCTCAACTGATCATCCAGCGTGAAGCGCTCGCGCTCCCAATCGCAGGAGATGCCGAGCTTGCGGTGCTGGTCGGTGATGCGCTGGTGCATCTTCTCCTTCCACTCCCAGGCGCGCTCAATGAACGCCTCGCGGCCCAGGTCGTGGCGCGTGATGCCCTCCTTCGCCAACTCGCGCTCCACCACGTTTTGCGTGGCGATGCCCGCGTGGTCGGAGCCGGGCAAGTAGAGCGTCTCGAAGCCGCGCATCCGGTAGTAGCGCGTCATCAAATCCTCGACGGCTGCCGTGATGCCGTGCCCCAGGTGCAGGATGCCGGTCACGTTGGGCGGCGGCATCGTGATGCAGAAGCGCTCGCCCTCCGGCGCAGCCAGCCCCTTCTCGATGAGGGTTTCGGGCTTGAAATAGCCCTGCGCTTCCCACCACTCGTAGAGACGCGCCTCATGTTCTTGCGGGATGTAGGTTTTGGATAAGTCCATGTCAGTCCTCCTTGATTTCAAAATCGCTCCACAGGCTCTCCTGCGAGCAAAAGAATAGCACGACAGAAATGTTGAAAAGAAACGGAAGGATTCGCTGCCCAGTCCGTAGAAAGTACCGGGGCCATTGCCCGCGCCCAAGCGCGTTTATCATCAATGTCGGCACCGATAACGCTCTGAAACAATTCCCAAGTGCCGCAAATGCTGTCTTGAATGTAGGAATCCAGTTTGTAGAGCTTGGCACGCGGAAATGCTTGTCGGATGGCTTGCCGGTCGCTCAAGTAGAAGGCTTCCAACTCTTCGATTGCCAGGCGGAACTTGACGGTAAGCTGTGGATCGCACAAATCCAGCAAATCCACCAGTTGACCCTTCAACGTATGGCAATCCTCGGTGTCCAAGTCCACCAGTACAATCACTCTATCGGTGGCGGAGTCAAAAACCTTGCTCCAGGCGCGCAGTTTAGCGGGCAGTTGATCCAGCAAACCTTGCCATCTGGGATCGGGCACAGCGGCGGGGTTATTCGGCAATCTCCCTTTCCCGCGATGCGGATAAACCTTGAAACTATGCCCCGGCGGGAGAAAACGCGGCAGCCAGGCGTCGAGAAAATCTTTCTCGGAGGGGCCTTCGACCAGAAAGTGCAACCTCATAGTGCAAACCGCTCCTCAAAATGCTCACTATACCACAAGCTCCCCAAGGGGAGGCCCTCTTGCGTCAACGCCTTGATCGTGGGCATATCTGCCGTGCGTTTGACTTGCGTATGTCCGCGCGCGTCTTTTTCCATTAGCCAGACCTGTTCCGGCTTCAACGCATCCACAAAATAAGGGGAGTGCGTCGTAATCAAAATTTGCGTCTTGTTTTGTGAACGCTCGGCATGTTGGCGAAATTCCCGCGCCAGTTCATCTAGCAGTTTGTGATACAGCCCGTTCTCAGGCTCTTCAATGCCGATGAAGGCCGGCGGTTCGGGGTCTTCCAAGAGCAACAGGTAGGCGAAGAGCTTCAATGTGCCGTCGGACATGCTCTGTTGGTAAAACGGGTCCGTGTAACCAGCTTCATTAAACTCCAACAACAATCGCCCGTCGGGGCTTTTCGTGGTCTTGATCGCGTGAATTCCCGGAATCCGGCGCTGAATACGTTCCAAAATCCGCTCAAAACGCTCTGGATGACTACGTTCCAAATACTGCACCACGTTCCCCAGATTCTCGCCGGTGCGATCTAGGTGTTTCTGCGCGCCCACCGGCGGCAACCGCCGCGCCGCGTCGGGCACAAAGTAGGACAAATACCAGCTTTCGATATAGCTGCGAAATCCGACGATGCGAGGATGATCCGATAACTGGCCTAATGTTGTGATCCCCAAACGGTCGGTGTCTTCCAACTGAATATCCTGGCGCGTTGTGCCTTCCTCTTCTTCTGTGGCTTCGCCCGCCCAAACCTCGCCCTTGCCATACTCAAGGCGCAAAAAGGGGTAGGGCTGCCCCCATTTCTGGCCTTTCCGCCGTTGGCGCAGATGCTCGCTCAAAACAAAGGGCACGCCGTTATCCTCATCTATTTGAAAGCTGTATGTGATAGGCCGGGAATTGGCGGTTTCCCGGTAATAGAGGTCAAATTGTATTGGCTGGTCGCTTCCCTGGGTACGCAAGCGCGCGAAGCCACCGCGTTGGGGCTTGTCGCACGCCGCTTCGACACCCCTACGCAAGCAGTCGGCCAGAAAGCCAAAAGCATCCAGCAAACTGGATTTACCACAACCGTTCGGCCCGATAAAGCAACTCAAAGACTCCAGCGGTTCAGCTTGCCCATAACCGGTTTGTCCTAAAGTGACATCGGCCAACGACTTGAAATTCTGAATCCGTATTCCCAATAATCGCGGCATCATTGACTCCTTGACTCAAGCCTGGCATACAAAAAGCCCAATCCCCCCTCTCTAGGGACGGATTGGGCCTCCGTGGTACCACCCTAATTCGCCGGATAACCGACGCACTCTGTCATCCTCGCCGTGCTCTTGCAAGGATGCTCGCGGTAACGGGCGAACCCGGCGGAACTTACTGGGCTTCAGTTCAACAACTCCTGGGCGACCTTCGGTGGGTGGCTCGGCGAAAGGCTTTCAGCCGGGGCCTTTCTCTCTGTGTGGAGCCGGAGAGCTTGCACTCCCGCCACCTACTCCTCCCATTCAGCGTCTTTGGATATGAGACAACGTACTCTCATTATAAAAAAGATGGTTGAATTGTCAAACCACCGTCCACGCGCTTCTTGGATTTACCCCGTTTCCCTGGTACAATACTCCTGCGTGCAACGTGGACACGTTCGCACGTTACACGTCCAAACGTAATCTCCACAGGAGCAGATATGCGCATTGGTATCATTACCGGAGAATATCCCCCGTTGGAAGGTGGCGTGGGCGACTTCACCCGCCAGTTGGCGCTGGCCTTGCACGCCCTGGGACACGAGTTGCACGTCCTCACTACCGCCGGCGAGCGACCCGGCAAGAACTTCGACCCGCCGTTGACCGTCCACCGCGAGATTGAGGATTGGGGATGGGGCAGCCACACCCGGCTCACCCGCTGGATTCGGGAGGTCGCGCCGGACGTGGTAAACGTGCAGTATCAGGCCGCCGCCTATCAGATGAAGGGCGGCATCACGCTTTATCCGCGCTGGCAGCGCCGCCACATCAGCGTGCCCCTCGTCGTGACTTACCACGATCTGCTGCCACCCTACCTCTTCCCGAAGGCCGGCCCGCTCCGCCACTGGAGCGTGCGCCAGCTTGCCCAATACGCCGATGGCGTGATCGTCACCAACGGCGGCGATTACACCGCGCTCACCGAGAGCCTGGAAGACGCCGCGCCCCCCATCCGCCTGATCCCCATCGGTAGCAACATCGCGCCCAATCCGCCCGACGGCTACGAGCGCGCAGCGTGGCGCGCGGCGCAGGGCTTCGCGCCGGATGACAAGCTGATCGGATTCTTCGGCTTTATGAACCGGAGCAAGGGGATCGAAACGCTCCTGGATGCGCTGAAGCATCTGCGCGACCGGGAGCAGCCTGTCCACTTGCTCTTCATCGGCGGGCGCACGGGCAGCAGCGACTTCACCAACCGACGCTACGCCGACGAGATCGACGCGCGCATCCGCGAGTTGGGGCTGGACGGGCGCGTACATCGCACCGGCTTCTCGATGCCGGCGGAGGTCTCGGCGGCCCTGCTCGGCGTGGACGTGTGCGCCCTCCCCTACCGCGACGGCGCGAGCCTGCGCCGGGGCACGCTCCACGCGGCGCTGACGCACGGATGCGCCACCGTCACCACGACGCCCGCCGTCGAAACGCCCCACCTCCGCGACGGCGAAAACGCGCTCCTCGTCCCGCCGGAAGACCCCGCCGCGCTCGCCGCCGCTATTGGGCGACTGCTGAACGACGCGACGCTCCGCCAGAAGCTCGGCGCGGCAGCAGAGGCGCTAGCCCAGGAATTCTCGTGGGATCGCATCGCGGCGCACACGGCGGAGTTTTTTCGGTCACTCTTAGCATAAATACAAAGCATCTAATCGGGAGATAGCTTAAATGACTGAAAAATCAACCCAAACCAATCATTACAGCGTCGCCGAGTTGTTTTGTGGCTGCGGTGGGTTCTCGCATGGCTTTGCTCGATCTGGTCAATTCGATGTGGTTTTGGGTAATGATATTAAAAAGGAAGCCCTGGCTACCTTTCGTGAAAATCACGTCAATGAAACGCTTGGTAAGCCAGAAACCATTGAAGCCGATATCAGAGAGGTGCAAATTCAAACCATCATTGCCAAATTAAAACGCAAAGGCATAGAAATTGGAGAACTCGATTGCCTGATTGGCGGGCCGCCCTGTCAAGGATTTTCCCAAATGCGGCGCAGTGAAGAACGTGAAAACAATGAGATTGTGGGATTCAGAGGTTATGATCGCCTGTCGGAAGATCCTCGGAATGATTTGGTATTGCGCTTCTTAGAAATTGCCCAAGCCTTGCACCCGCGATTTATTGTTATAGAAAATGTCCCGCAGATGCTCAGACATGGGTTTAACGGCGTTCTGGGTGGATTGAAAGATGCTGTATGCGATATGTTCGACGCGATGGGGTATGATGTAAAAGTGCGCGTGCTTAACGCGGCGGATTACGGGGTGCCCCAATTGCGCGAGCGCGCTTTTTTTATCGCCTCCCGAGAAGGTGAAGCGAGTTTTCCAGAGCCTCCTTATACGGAATTCCCCCTTTTTGCGGTTAAGGAGAGGAAACCAACGTGGGTCACAGTAAGAGAAGCTATTGGCGATCTTCCCATCCCCCCTTTAGAGAAAGACTCGTTGGGCGGTACTCCGCTTACCACTTATCCTCATGTTGAATTATCCGATTTCGCCCAATCCATGCGCAGTTCCATCGCTTTCCCCTATAATCATATTCGCCGCATTTATAGCCGACGGATTATGAAGATTATTCGAGAGATGAACCCCGGTGAAACTTGGGACGATGCAAGCACGCGGATGCAAGCACGTTACGACCAATTGATCAAACAGCGAGTCGCACGAGACAAATTAACTTACGAAGAAGCTAAGAAACGTTTGATTGCCGAAAAATTGATCAATCCCGCTTTCTTCAAATCCTATTATTGGAGCGCGTACACGCGATTGGCTTGGGGTGAGCCGGCATTGACCATCACAGCAAACGCCAATTTTTTGGGATCAGGACGGTTTACACATCCAGAACAAGACCGAGGCATTACCATGCGCGAAGCTGCCCGGCTTCAATCCTTTGATGATGATTTCCGGTTTATCACTTCAGCCGACAATCTGCACGATACCGAGCGCATTGGCGTAGGGATGGATATGATTGGGGAAGCCGTGCCTCCTAAATTAGCGCAAGCTATCGCAGAACACATTGTTACGCTGATTGAGCGAGAAGAAATGCAAAAATCACCTGCATATCGCGTGATCAAAATCTATGAACCCGCCAGACTCAACGTCTAAAGAGCAATTCGCAATGCTGCTATTAACGTGGTTTGAAGAAAACCGCCGTGATTTCCCCTGGCGCGCGACAACTTCACCCTACGAGATTGCAGTAGCCGAGGCATTATTACAAAAAACTGCCGCGACTAATGCCTTGCAGGTCTACCCCGAATTTCTTGAACAATTCCCCGATATTAACGCGCTGGCCCAAGCTAACTCAGAATCCGTGCAAGAAACACTTTATCCATTGGGTCTCCCGGCACGAGCGCGCCGGTTACATCAAATGGCGCGGGAAGTCGTCGAAACATACAACGGAGAATTTCCAGCCACTGAGAAAGAACTACGCGAACTGCCTGGCGCGGGGCCTTATGGCGCGGCCGCTATCGCGTGTCAAGCGTTTGGTGAATCTGTGCCTATGATTGACATCAACGTGATGCGTATTTTCCATCGTGTATTCTCGGTGCCTTTCAAACCGCGCAACGCGCCAACCCAAGCCCTCCGCGCATTAGTGCTTGAATATATGCCCGAAGGCAAAGCCCGCGAGTATAATTTGGCTTTGCTTGACCTCGGCGCGGCCGCGTGCCACGCTCGTAATCCAGAGTGCGAAATATGTCCGCTATGTAGTCTCTGTGATTACAACCTATCTCATAACCACGAGGAGCCATCTGATGAATGAAGATCAAGCCTACAAAGCCGCCTGTCAAGCTGTAGAAAAGTTAGTCGAAGACTTAGGAACAGGCGCGCGGTTTCCCTTTGATCAACTTCGACATTACACTGATCAGGATATACCCGGCACATATTGGCGACTGTTAAGCAGAAACGGAGACATAGAACCGACCGGGAATATGACAAAAACCTTCACGCCAGAAAGACGCGGCACTGTAACCCGTGAATATCGTCCTGGCCCACGTTTTCAGCCTGAACCACGCGCTTCTGGAGCGGTATCCGATGCACTCAAAGAGTTGCAAAAAGCAATGGATGCGCGTGGTTGCATTATCACATCTGCGGAATTAGCCAATTTCTATCTGGCGTTGATGTCTAGCCCTATCATCATCTTAGCAGGCTTATCGGGAACCGGCAAAAGTTGGATCCCTCGCTTGTTTGCAGAGCTAACACGAGCAGATCTCACGGCCATCAGTGTCCAGCCACAATGGTCAGATAACGCGGAGTTGTTTGGCTATACGCCAAGCCTCAATCCAACTACCTTTATTGAAGGCCATTTTACGCGAGCTTTACGTTCAGCAGCGGCAACGCCTGACAAAAGCGCCATAGTTTTACTGGATGAGATGAACTTGGCTGTTGTCGAACACTATTTCAGCGATTTCTTAAGCATTGTCGAAACCCGTAGACGCGATGCTCAGGCTATTATCACCGATGCGCTGCCCCTGGATTTGCCACACCCAGATGCGGAAGATGTTTACCAGGAGTTGCGCGCCTTGTACCTACCCTCAAATGCGCGGGTTATCGGCACGGCCAATATGGACGAAACCACCCGCGCTTTCAGTCCTAAAGTCATAGATCGCGCCTTTGTTATTGAATTTGACGATGTAGATTTGACAGCTTTCTCATCTTATACTTACGAGGAGATTAACGAGCACCTTTTACCTGTCCTGGTCAACCGCTTGATAGACACAGAAAGTCCCGTCTCAGTGCGCGAAGTCTACGAAGACTCTGAACTCTTTTTTCACGGGATCGCGGGGTTGTTAGAAGAAATCCGCCAGCTACTTAAACCGGCAGGGATTTCTATCGGCTACAGAACCCGCGATGCGATATTACTGTATCTGTGGCACTGGCATAACGATAGTTTGGCCGACATTTTGACGATAGACGCGGCTTTTGATCTATGCGTATTGCAAAAAATTCTTCCCAAAATTACCGGTACAGGAGAATCGTTACATCAAGCCCTAGAACAACTACGGGATTGGCTGCAACAATCCCGCCGTCTGAATCCTGACACATCTTCAATGTTGCCTTCCGGCCCGTTTGAGCGCGCTGCCGAGAAAGTTGATCGTATGTTACAACGTCTCGAAGTAGAAGGCGCGACGACATATTGGGGAGGCTGAGCGTGGCTTTACTCCTCAAGCTGGAATCTGAGAACTGGCAACTCGAAATCTCGGGGGGACTCCGCGATCTGCCTCCTTTTATTAAGCCCGCGAATGTAACCACCTGCGAGTTAGAAGGGGTTGCAAATTTAACCGTCTTGGACAGCAGCAGACCTCTGTTCTTCGAGAATACACGCTATGACTTCTACTTCAAGTCAGCTTCTAGCAAGGCTTCTTTACATCTTCCGCTAACTTCACAGATACGGCATCAACTTGGTGAAGTGACGCACTATTCACTGGATTTTCGCAATGACATCGGGTGGGCCGAAGTCAAAGTGCAAGATGGCGCGAATACAACCACGCTCAGATTTGAGGTTTTCCCACTTAAAATTGATTATCGCGCAGATTATCAACAAATGCGCGATGAAGTGTCCGCAATTACCCGCAATCTGGCAATGACCGTCCAGGCGCGCACTTTTGGATTGGCAGATCCAACCCAGACAACCTACCCCACACTTGCCGAATGGTTTTCCCTGATACGCCACTACTTCGATGACCTTCTGCGCGTTGGGCAAGCTATCGCGCAAAACCCTCATGCTAAACTAGAACGCGCTGTCAAAAACGTGCCAATAGCCCGATCTCGGCGCGTGGATGCCCGGCAACTGGACCGAATCCTACGCCGCGTGGTGACAAGACCAGGTGGACTGCTCCCCGGCACGCAGATCCAATTACCAGAGCGGGTACCAGAAGTGATTAAGCGCGTTACTTTTGATACACCGGAGAATCGCTACCTCAAAGCCTTGCTACTGGAAGTGCGTCACAACCTAACGCGCATTATCCACGCCGAGACTACCGGCGATGAAGATGCCGACCTCTCAGCCGAACAGAAGTTCTTCAATGCGGCGGCTATTGAAGCACAGCAGATGCTAAAAGTTTTGCAAAAGTTTCTCGGTTTACCTTTCCTGCAAGAAGTAGCCGTAACGCCACCTGTCCCTCCCAACTCATTGGTACTTGCGCGACATCCGCATTATGCCCGGTTCGCCAAAATTGCGCGCTTGTTGAACGGTGGACTATCACTTGGCGGAGATTTGTTGCAGATTGGCGTCAAGGATGTCGCGCTCCTTTATGAATACTGGTGTTTTCTGAAGTTGGTTGAGATACTACGCGAGAAGTTTAACCTGGAACAACAATCCATAGTGAAGATCAGGCGATTGCGAGTTACCGTCGTCTTGAAAAAAGGCGTCGAGTCCTCGGTACGCTTTCGAGACCCCCAATCAGGTAAACACTTTTACCTGGTCTACAACCGCTTATTTAGCGATCTCCCCACTTTGCCCCAACGCCCCGATAACGTAGTACAACTTGCCAGTGAAGAAGGTGTGTTTTACATCTTCGATGCCAAATACCGGCTAAATTTTGACAAAGACTACCAAAAACGCTATGGCGGCGTTGGCCCGACAACCGATGACATCAATACTATGCACCGTTACCGTGATGCGATTGCCTTGCCGCATCCACTCAAGGCCGGTAAATTCACTCGCGGCGTGGTGAAAGAAGCCATAGCTCTGTTTCCCTACGCAGATGAAGACGCCTATCGCGGCCATCAATTCTACAAGAGCCTGGAGCTTGTGGGCATCGGCGGCTTACCCTTTCTTCCTGATGCAATTCAGCTTGTTTCAGAGAAGCTAGAAGCGGTTTTGAATGATAACCAGTACGTGCAACCTTTGCAATGAACCTTAATTCCGTGAATCCTATGAAAACCATCCAAACCCTACCGCCCCTGGAGCGCCGCATCCTGCTCGGCATCCTGGCGACGTTCGCCCTCCTGGGCGCGCTCTACAGCGTGACCGTGCCGCTCTTCGAGATGTCGGACGAGGTGTGGCACTATCCGATGGTGGAGGTGCTCGCGCGGACGTGGACGCTGCCGGTGCAGCCGCTGGAGCCGGGCGCGTCGAGCGGCCCCTGGCGGCAAGAAGGCAGTCAGCCGCCGCTCTACTATGCTCTGGGCGCGGCGCTCACCTTCTGGATTGACACCTCTGATATGGAGCAGGTGCGCCACCTCAACCCGCACGTCGCCGCCGGCGAGATCACGCCCGACCGCAGCAATCCCAATCTCGTGGCGCATCGCCCCGGCGTCGAGCGCTTCCCCTGGCGCGGGACGGTTCTCGCCGTCCGGCTCGTGCGCCTCTTTTCGGTGGGCCTGGGCGTCTGGGCCGTCTACCTGACCTGGGCGCTCGTCCGCGAACTCTACCCGGAACCGCCGTGGCTGCCCCTCGCCGCCGCCGCCGTCCACGCCTTCACGCCGATGTACCTCTTCATCAGCGCGTCGGTGAACAACGACAACCTCATCGTGCCGCTCTGCTCGCTCGCGCTGCTGTGGATGCTGCGGATGGTCAAAGCGCCGGAGAGCATCAAACCGGCGGATTACGCCAAAGTGGGCGTCGTCATCGCCCTGGCAACCCTAACCAAAGCCAGCGGCCTGGGCATGCTCCCGTTTGTGGCCGCGACCATCGCGTGGCAGACGTGGCAGAAAAGCCGCAGAACGCAGGATGCAACACGCAACACGCAACACGCAATACGCAACCTCCTTCGCCATTTGCCCTTTGCCATTCGCGATTTGCTCATCGCCCTGCTGCCGATGGTCGTGCTGGCGGGATGGTGGTTCGCGCGCAATGTCCGGCTTTACGGGGATTGGCTCGGCTTCAACGCTTTCTACGCCGTGCTCGGCACGCGGGATGTGCCCGCCGACTTCGCGCAGTTGTGGGCGGAGCGGTTCGCCTTCGCCGCCGGGTACTGGGGCAACTTCGGCGGCCTCAACGCGCCGATGCCGACCTGGATTTACCGCGTCCTCAACACGCTGGCGGTGCTGGCGATGGGCGGACTGCTCCTGGCCTTCATCCGCTGGCTACGCGACCGCGACGCGGGCAGTTTGCAAGCCAAGCTCTGGCCTTTCTCCTGGAACCCGGAGACCGCCGCCCGCGCGCTGGCGTGGGCCTGGCCGGTCGCCATCCTCGTCTCGTGGATGCAGTGGGCTGCCGTGACGTGGTCTTCGCAGGGCCGCCTCATCTTCTCCGCGATGCCGCTCTGGTCGCTCGGCATGGCGCTCGGCGTGAGCGCGTGGTTGCCCCAACGCGCCCGCCCCGTCACCGCCGGAGGCTTCGCCGCGCTGCTCCTGAGCCTGAGCGCGGTCGCGCTCCCCGCGTGGATTCTGCCGCTGTACGCGCCACCGCCCATCATGTCGCTGCCCTCCGCCATCATCCGCCACGAGGCGCAGTTCGGCGAGACGCTGCGCTTGCACGGCTACACCCTCGAAACCGACCGCGTCCGCCCCGGCGAAGCGGTGGATTTCACGCTCTATTGGGAGGCGCTGGCCCCCACATCCACCGACCACTCCATCTTCATCCACCTGCGCGGCGCGGGCGAGCGCATCGTCGCGCAGCGCGACGCCTTCCCTGGACGCGGCCTTATCTCCACCACCTGGCTGGAACCCGGCGCGATCTGGGCCGAGCGGTACGTCATCCCCATCTCCCGGCTGGCCCTCGCGCCCGACCACCTGACCTTCGCGGTGGGCGTCGTGGAGACCTACACGGGACAGCGGCTGCCAGTGATGGACAACGGGCAAACGGGCGAGTTCACGACGTTCAGCGGCCCGGAGTTGCGCGAACTTGGCGAGGACGCCAGCCTCGATGTCCGTTTTGGCAAGGGGATGACGCTCGTCGGCTACGACCTCAACGCGCCGGTGGTCAGCGCCGGCGAGACGCTGACGCTGACGTTGTTCTGGCGCGGCGACGCGCCCATTGACAGCGACTACACCATCTCCGTGCAATTGATTGACGCGCATTGGCGCAAGGCCGCCCAATCGGATGCGTGGCCGCTGGATGGCGCGGCCCCCACCTCGACATGGGAACCGGGCCAAGTCCTGCGCGAAACCCGCGTCTTGCCCATCGCGCCCGACGCGGAGCCTGGCGTCTACGACCTGCGCCTCGCCGTCTACCGCGCCACCGAAAGCGGCGAACTAGAACACCTG
>SLSP01000088.1 GCA_007130345.1 Thermoflexales bacterium | reverse complement strand
CGATACGCCTTACATTTCGGGGCGCGGCGTTCCGGTGGATTACCGCGATTTCTATCATTTCCTCGAAGGCTTGACGATGTATGATGTATGGGGCGCGCACGTTGACTATGACTCGAAACATCGTCGCCTCAAGCCACAACCCAGTGTGTGGACGGATAGAACGCTGATTTACGATGCCTTTGAGCAATTGTTTCGACGATATCAGGATAGCATCATCGTGGTATCTTACAGAAGTGATGGGGTGCCGTCTCGCCGTGAATTGACAGACCTGTTGGCTCGATACAAACAGCAGGTGCGCGTCGCAGACTACGGAACCTATCAATATGTCCTGTCCACCAATGCTAAATCGAAAGAGCTTTTGTTGATAGGATTATAATTTATCAGAGAGGTCAGCTTATGACAACATCGATTTCTGATTTTCAGGCGGCATTGCTGCCATATTTCGAGAGATTTCGGCAGACATTGGCAACTGAGCAAGGTGATTGGGTTGTCAAGGGGTTCATCGATGTTTATCGGAACATCTACACCTTGTCGGTAGATACCAAGGTGGTGTCAAAAATTATAGAACTATTGCTCTTCCCGGTTATTTCCGAATTCTCAATTATGCATGGATACAAGTTGGTCCTTGCAGAGCATCAAAACTACTATCCCGATATCAGTTTGATAGCGCCGGATGGCGTCAAAATCGCGGTGGATTTCAAGAGTACGTACAAGATAAACCCGAATCGGGTAAGTGGATTTACATTGGGGGCTTTTACCGGGTATTTTCGACAGCGTCAATCGGCGAAGAATATCATGTTTCCCTATCAGGAATATGCCGCGCATTTTGTCTTGGGGGTGATTTACGCACGCAGCGATGAATTTGTGGATGAACGCCGTATTTATACCCTGGATGATCTTCAGGATATTGTGTCGGTGGTCAACGCGTTCGAGTTCTTGCTTCAAGAAAAATGGCGTATTGCCTCGGATAAGCCAGGCAGCGGCAATACCAAAAATATAGGTTCGGTAAGAGATATGGAGGCACTATTGTCCGGCGCGGGGCCATTTGCGCCTTATGGACAAGAAATTTTTGATGATTACTGGATGAATTATCTCACCAAAGATATGGCACAAGCTATCGATTTGGAAGAACCGCCTTACAGAAACCTGGACGAGTACTGGGCTTGGCGTGAGCGCGCTCCCCGTAGAAAATAGTCATGACCTGTCGTGAGGGTATGCCCTATAGTTTGCTGCGCTTATAAGGAGAGCAATGAAGTCTGAATTAACCATCGAGACTTTGCGAGTGGAAGCTGGCGAGTTCGCTAAAATTGAATCCTGTTATGCTGGCCCAGAGGTTTACGCTATTACGGATGGTAAAGCCATAGGAACCTATATCGAGCATAAGTTTCAAGATTATTTGAGCACTAAATACACATACGAACGCGGGAGTTCCGCCTTAGGTATTGATTTCCCCGGTTTAGCCGTGGATATGAAGGTCACCCGTGTCACACAACCACAGTCCTCTTGTCCATTCAGATCGGCCAGCCAGAAGATTTATGGATTGGGGTATGCTCTTCTGGTCTTTGTCTATGAAAAACAGGAGGATTCTGACACACAAACGGGACGGATGAATATCCTCCACACGATATTTGTGGAGGCATCTAGAACGGCTGATTATCAAACCACATCAGGCTTGCGCCGAATCATTCAGAATCAAGGAAACATAGACGATGTGCTGGCTTTCTTTGAAGAACGGCGCTTACCGGTCGAGGAAATTGCGGCGCGTCAATTGGCTGAAGAAGTTCTCGCAAATCCCCCATCCATAGGCTATTTGACGATCTCCAACGCGCTGCAATGGCGGCTGCAATATACGCGGGCCATTGACAACGCCGGGGATATCGAGGGCGTCTTCAGAATCCGGTGAGCAGGATGACGCAGAAGCCGCATCAGCGCACTAAAGAATGGGGGGATTTTCAAACGCCGCGCAGTTTTTCGGAACAGGTTTGCGCGCTGCTTTTCGAAAAGGGGATTCGTCCCCGTTCAATTCTTGAACCGACTTGCGGGATGGGGAATTTTTTACTATCGGCCCTGGAGTATTTTCCGTCAGCCGCGACGGCTGTGGGAATAGATATCAATGCTGATTATATTGAGCATCTCAAAGGAACACTTGCAACGCAAGGTCGTGGGCAGCAGCGCCATGTCACAGTCGCTCAAGGCGATTTCTTCGACTTTGATTGGCCTGGCCTGTTAGATAGTTTGGCGGAACCCATCCTGGTTATCGGTAATCCACCGTGGGTCACTAACGCAGAGTTGACAAAGTTGAGGAGCGACAATCTCCCCGAAAAATCCAATCTGTGGGATTTTTCGGGGCTTGACGCGATCACGGGCAAGAGCAATTTCGATATCTCAGAATGGATGCTGATCCAACTGCTGGCGCACATACAAAACCGCGATGCGGTATTGGCTATGTTATGTAAAACCAGCGTGGCGCGCAAGGTCTTGCAGTACGCCTGGGAAAAAGACTTCCGGCTTGAAAGCTCATCGATCTATTTGTTTGACGCCCATGAAATTTTCGGAGTTTCTACAGACGCTGGCTTACTAATTTGCAAAACGTCCCGAAAACAGTCTTGCAAAGTCTATGGGGACTTATCCGAGGAAGTACACGCAGCCACGTTTGGTCTTCGGGATGACCAGTTGATTTCGCGGCCCCGGTTATATGACCGCTGGAAACACTTGCAGGGAAGCGAGCATTACCGCTGGCGTTCTGGTATCAAACATGATGCTGCCCGTGTGATGGAGCTAGAAAAAGAGGCTGAGGGATACAGGAATAAGTTAGGAGAGCTTTATGTGTTGGAAAGTGATTACTTGTATCCGATGCTCAAGAGTTCTGATGTTGCCAATGGCAAGGTTGCCGATATAACCAGGTGGATGTTGGTCACGCAGAAATTTGTGGGGGAAGCCACAACCGCCATTCGGGATAATGCGCCGCGAACGTGGCAGTATTTACAAGAGCACCAAGCGTTCTTTGATAGCAGAAAGAGCGCAGTGTATAAAGATCGTCCCCCTTTCTCTATTTTTGGAGTCGGGGACTACGCTTTTGCGATGTGGAAAGTCGCTATATCCGGTTTGTACAAGACTTTGCATTTTGCCGTTATCGGGCCGTATGCGGGTAAACCTGTTGTATTGGACGATACGTGTTATTTTATATCGTGTGACAGCCAGGAAGAAGCGGAATATCTTGCCACGCTCTTGAATTCTGAGATTGCTCAAGAGTTTTTCAGCGCCTATATTTTCTGGGACAAGAAACGTCCCATCACAGCCGGCATTCTTCGCCGGTTGGATTTGATGGCTCTGGCTAAAGAACTGGGAAGTGAGAATCCCCTGGAATCTCTGGGACGCGCACCAGGCTCCTCGGATAACTGGCGACAGCAGATACCCTTGGGATTACAGAGTGCGTGAATTGGTACTAGAGATAGATTTTTCGCGTGCGAATTTCATATATGTAGTAGGTCGCGTGTGGAAAAATCGGATTTTTAGGGTTCTTTCAGTAGAGTCACACGAATCGTTTAAGGAGTTTGTGTCAAACCATGGAAATGTACATCAAACCATCAGGAGAAGAGCGTCAGGTACGCTCTCTGGAAACTGTCGCGGTGGCGGGAGCGCCTATCGCGTATATTGTTGTGTTGGCCGGTGTCGTGATGGTGCTGGCGGGCATCCCGTTTTCTGTGATGTTGGGCGCGGGGAACGGGTTCCCTCTGAGCCAGGCCATCTATCCCCTGGTGGGCTGGATTCTGGGGCCGGTCGCCGGCGCGCTCGCCGCCGGAGTAGGCGGACTGTTGGGCGTGTTCCTCTTCCCCCAGAATAGCGCCGTTCCGATAGCCACCGTCCTCGGGGCCGTGGCTGGCGGATTCGCCGGGGGGATTCTGGGCGGCAAGGGGCGCTGGGCGGCGTGGGGATTGCCCATCGCCGTGTTCTTCGGCGTGGTCTATGCGTTCTACGCGGGATCGGCGATTGTCCTCAACGGCGTCGATGGCGGGATTTTCCTGCTGGCCTCGTTCATCAACTGGTCGGCACTGGCGCTCTTCGTTCTGCCCACCCGCAAGCTATTTCGAAGCTGGCTGTCCAGCGCCGACTTGAAGCGCGTGACGCCGGCCCTGTTCCTGGGGACGTGGTGCGTCGCCGGATTGTCGCACCTGACGGCGGCCTTTATCGTCTATCAGGTGATGGGCTGGCCCGACTTCGTCTGGGCGAGCATGATCCCGGTGTCGCCCCTAGAGCATCTGATGCGGGCCGCGGTCGGCGCGGTGATTGGCTCCGGCGTGCTGGCCGGATTGCGAGCGGTGGGCCTGGTCAAGCCGAAGTACGCGGCCTATTGAGTCGGCGGGCTATGGAATCAGCCCTGGTTACGATGGCGTGTGTCTCCTATCAGTACCCGCGCGTGCGGTCGCTGGCGTTACACGACATCAGCCTGGACATCCAGCCGGGCGAGTTTCTGGGCCTGATTGGGCCGACGGGGGCCGGTAAGACGACGCTATGCCTCGCGCTCAACGGGATTGTGCCGCAGTTCTACGGCGGGCGCTTCTTCGGTCACGTCCGCGTCGCCGGATTCGACACGCTGGAGCACCCCATCAGCGTGCTGGCGCGGCGCGTGGGCCTGGTCTTCGAGGACCCGGAGACGCAGCTTATCGCCACCTCGGTAGAAAACGAGATCGCCTTCGCGTTGGAGAATCTGAAGGTGCCCCGCGAGGAGATTATCGCCCGCATCCCCCGCGCGCTCGAAGCCGTGCGCCTCGAAGGCACGGAGAAGAAGCATCCCCACGAGCTTTCCGGCGGGCAGAAGCAGCGATTGGCTATCGCGGCAGCCCTGGCGATCCAGCCCGCGCTGTTGATTTTGGACGAGCCGACCTCGCAACTCGATCCGGTGGGGGCGCGGGAGGTCTTCGCCACGGTCAGCGAGCTGAACCGCGAGCTGGGCGTCACCGTTCTGCTGTCCGGCCACGCCGCCGAGGAGCTGGCCGAGTACGCTGACCGGGTGGCCCTGCTCGTCGAAGGGGCGCTGCTCCAGGTGGACACGCCCGATGCGATCTACAGCGACATCCCCCGGTTACTTGCTGCCGACCTGCGCCCGCCGCAGGTGGCCCAGAGCTTCTCTCGGATGCGCGAGCGGGGCGTCCGCGTCCCTCACATCCCCGTGCGCCTGGACGCGGGAATCGCCGCGCTGGAGCGGATGCGCGATCCAGCAGCGCCGCCTCCTGCCGCCCCGCCGACGCCGCGCCCGGTGCTGGGCGAGCCGTTGCTCGCGGCGCGGGATTTGCACCACGTCTACAACGACGGCACTCACGCGCTGCGCGGCATCACCCTCGACATCCGCGCGGGCGAGTACGTCCTCATCATCGGCCAGAACGGCGCGGGGAAGAGCACGCTGGTCAAGCACTTCCTTAAGTTGCTGGAACCGACGCGCGGCGATGCACGGGTGGGGGGGACAAGCACGCGAGACCTATCGGTCAGCGGATTGGCCCGGCGGATTGGCTACGTGGCGCAGAATCCCGACAGCCAGATTTTCAACGCGACGGTGGCGGATGAGGTCGCGTTTGCCCTCAAGAACCTGAAGTATCCCCAAGCCGAGGTGGACGCGCGCGTGGATGAGAGCCTCCAGGCGATGGGCCTGCGCGCGGCCCGCGATCAGCATCCGCTGGCCTTGCCCAGAGGCGACCGCGCCCGCGTGGTGATCGCGGCGATTCTGGCGATGCGGCCCGACGTCATCATCTTCGACGAGCCGACCACGGGCCAGGACTATCGCGGCGCGCGGTACATCCTCGACATCAGCCGCGAGCTACATCAGATGGGCAAGACCGTCATCATCATCACCCATCACCTTTACCTGATGCCGGAGTACGCCGAGCGCGTGCTGGTGATGGGGAAGGGCACGCTGCTGCTGGATGCCCCCATCCGCCGGGCTTACCACGCCATCGACCTGCTGCGCGCGACCTACCTCACGCCGCCCCAAGCCGTCTTCCTGGCGCGAGCGCTGCGGGCCAGCGACGCGGGCGACTATCCGCTGCTGACGCCCGACGAGGTGGCGGCCTGCGTCGCCGGGCAGCCCATCGCGTGGGCCGAGGAGCAACGATGGGCGCGCTGACCTTCCAGACGGTGGAGCGCGACTCGTTCTTCACCCGCCTGGACTTTCGCCCCAAGCTCTTTATTCTCGCGGTGGTGACGCTGGTGGCGTTCGTGTGGGAAAGTCCGGTGCTGGGCGGGTTGCTGGCTCTGGCGTTGACCCTGGCCTGCCTCGCGGTGGGCGTCAAATTCGGCTACATCCGCCAACTGGTCGCGCTGATGCTGCCCTTCTACGCGCTCCTGCTTCT
>SLSP01000105.1 GCA_007130345.1 Thermoflexales bacterium | reverse complement strand
CGCGGCGTGACGCGATTGAGCAGGCGCGCCCGGATAGTCATGTCCGGGCGCGTGTTTCTGAGAGGGCAAAAGGGTAGGTTCGCGGGTAGGCGGCATCCTTTTCGCCTGTTGAAGCATTCGGTCAGATTGTCTTGCGGATCGCGTGCGGAGTAGAAGTTGCAGGAGTAGATGCTTGAAAGAGAATGGAATCCAACGTAACGCGCCGGTTTGGCCCTTGATCCTCATTGGCCTGTTGTTGGTAGGTGGGCTGACCTTGTTAATCATAGACATCCCCCCCGTCGTGCTGACCTGGGACACCGCCAGCGAAGTGGGCACCGCCGGGTTCAACGTCTATCGCTCTCCGGCTAATGAGGACGCCTTTGAGCGGGTCAACGCCACTTTGATCGCGGCTCAAGGCGATGAGTTGACCGGTGCCGCTTATCGCTTTGAGGATAATGATGTGCGCGCCGGACGGCGCTATATCTACCGCATCGAGGAAGTGGAATGGGATGGCAGCACTAACGTGTATCCAGAAACCGTTTCTGTGCGCGCGGGTCTGCCGACTGTGTGGACTAAGGTTGAGGGAGGTGTGTTGATGGTGCTTGGCGTTATCTTGTTGTGGCGGGAGGTCAAGCGATGAGGGCGACAGCGGGAATGCGGTTGGTTATCGCGGGGACTGCGCTGGAAGTCACCGGGCCGGAAGTGTGGCTCGCGGCATTGCGTCGTGCCTGGGCGCCCTGGGCCGGGAACGTCGGTCTGCCGCCCTGGCCGGTATCGGTGGCGGCGGATGAGACCCTCGCCGAGCCGGAATCGCCACTCTTCGGGGCTATGCCCCGCAGTCACAGTGGCATCTGCACCCTGGAATCGCCGGGATTTGTGGGCCGCATCGATGCGAGCGCGGGGCAAGCGCACTTGCGCGCCCATCCCCAGGCTACGTCGGCTGATGTGGGCTACTTCCTGCGCGTGGCCCTGGCAATCCAGGCTTTTGCGCGGGATGGCATCCTGTTTCACGCGGCGGGCGTGGTGTACCAAGATCGCGGTTACGCGCTTTTCGGGCGTTCTGGCAGCGGGAAGACCACCGCCGCCCGACTTTCCACGCCGCATCCCGTGCTCAACGACGATCTGGTGTTGCTCTGGCCCGAAATGGGCAGATGGCGCATCTATGCCACGCCCTTCGGACGCGGACGCGGACAGCGGCTTGTCGCGCCGCTGCGGGGCTTGTTGTATCTGGTCAAATCCCCAGAAGTGGCCCTGAAACCGCTGCGCCCGAGCCTCGCGTTGAGCGAATTGGTGGCTAACACCCCGGTGCTTTCTGCGGATGCTGACTGGCTGCCAGAGGTGATGGCGCGTTGGGATGGGTTGATGAACCGCGTGCCGGTGTGGGCGCTGCACTTTCGACGAGATGTTAATTTTTGGGAGGGCATTGATGCCGAATTGGGATGACGTTTTTTCTGTACGCGAAGGGATTGTGACCCGCGAAAGTGGGGATGAGTTGGTGGTGGTGATTCCAGATCGCGCCAAATATGTGGTGCTCAACCCCACCGGCGCGCGCGTCCTGGCATTGGCTGATGGACACAGAACGCTGCAAGATATCGCCGTTGCCATCGCTGACGAGTTTGGGGAAGCGGTTGAAACTGTCCAGCCAGACATCCTGAATTTTGCCCGATCTCTGGTCGAGCGGGACGTTCTCGTTCCCCCAGGCGGATAAGCAACTGTTCAATGGTCGAGACATTAGTGCTGCCGGTGCAAGCCTCGGCCCCGGAGTCCGAGGCGATTGCGCGCGCGGCAGCGGTACTCCAGGCCGGCGGCCTGGTTGCTTTCCCCACGGAGACGGTCTATGGGCTGGGGGCCAATGCGCTGGACGCGCAAGCTGCAAGCAGCATCTTCCGCGCCAAAGACCGGCCCGTATATGATCCCCTCATCGTGCATCTGGCGGATGGCGAGGATTTGCCCATCGCAGCCGCTCAGGTGTCGGCGGTGGCGCGGGAATTGGCCGCGTGCTTCTGGCCGGGGCCGTTGACGTTGGTGTTGCCCCGCGCCCCACGCATCCCCACCGAGGTAACGTCCGGGGGCGAGACCGTCGCGGTACGGGTGCCCGCGCATCCTGTGGCCCAGGCCTTGATCCGCGCGGCCGGTGTGCCGGTGGCGGCTCCGAGCGCCAATCGCTTCGGACGTATCAGCCCCACCCGTGCCGAGCACGTTCTGGCTGACCTGGCTGGTCGCGTGGATGTGATCCTCGACGGTGGCCCGACGCCTGTGGGCGTGGAGTCCACGGTGCTTTCGCTGGTGATGCCGGTGCCTACCATTCTGCGGCCCGGCGGCATTAGCCGCGAGGCGCTGGTCGCCATCCTGGGCGAGGTGCGCGTGCTGGAGCCTATCACGCCGGAAACGGAGACGGCCCCCGCGCCGGGCATGGCGCTCCAGCATTACGCGCCCCGCGCGCCGCTGACGCTCTTCCGCGGCGAACCGGCGGCGATGCTGGCCGCGCTCCGGGACGCGGCACAGGCTTACCTTGATGCGGGTGAGCGGGTGGGCTTGCTGCTGGCCGACGAAGATGGCGCGACCTTCCGGGATTTGCCCGTGACCGTGCAGTGTGCCGGGCCGTCCGCCGATGTGACGCGGGTGGCGCAGCAACTCTTCGCGTCCCTGCGCGCCCTGGATCGCGCCGGCGTTTCCATCATCCTGGCCCGCGACTTCGGCGCGGCGGGCCTGGGCCTGGCGATCCGAGATCGCCTGACACGCGCCGCCGCCGGAGATGTGGTGCGGGTGGCGTAGGAGGCGGCTAAACACAACATCACCGGGCGGCTATAGCCGCCCGGTGATGTTGTTAGGTCGATTTATATACTGGCGCGATTATCCGCGCAAGAAGTCGCGCAGGCGGCGGGCATGGGCGGGATGGCGCAGGCGACTCAGGGCTTGGGCCTCGATCTGTCGCACGCGCTCGCGGGTAACGCCCATCTTGTTGCCCACCTCTTCCAGAGTGTAAGTTTGCCCATCAATGAGACCGTAACGCATCTGCAAGATTTTCACCTCACGCGGTGGCAAATCCGCCAAAATCTCAAACAGGATATCCCGCAACATTCCGGCGCCCACTTCGTCGGGGGGCGCGGGGCTTTCCGTGTCTTCGACAAAATCACCCAGCGTGCTTTCCTGCTCGTCGTCGGTGGGCATCTCTAGTGAGAGGGGGCGCCGCGCCACTTCAAGCATGTGCTCCACTTTGCGGATGGGGATCTCCATTTCTGCGGCCAGTTCTTCTGGGGTGGGGCTGCGCCCTAGCCTTTGCGTGAGCTGATGCGAATGGCGCAGCATCTTGTTGATCTGGTCGCCCATATGCACGGGCACGCGGATGGTGCGGCTCTGGTCGGCGATGGCGCGCGTGACGGCCTGGCGAATCCACCAGGTGGCGTAGGTGGAGAACTTGTGCCCACGCTTGTAGTCGAATTTGTTGGTGGCGCGGATCAGGCCGATGTTGCCTTCTTGGATCAGGTCGAGGAAGGGCACGCCGCGCCCGATGTACTTTTTCGCCACGCTGATGACCAGGCGCGAGTTGGCCTGGATGAGGTGTTCGCGCGCGGCGATGCCGTCATAGACCGCGCGCTCTAGCTCCCAGCGTTTTTCCTCGCTGGAATAGCGCCCGTTGTTAAGGCGGGTCTGCGCGCGCTTTCCGGCTTCCATACGCTTGGCTAGAGAGACTTCCTCCTCGGCGGTGAGCAAATCCACCTTGCCGATCTCTTTGAGATACAGGCCAATCGTGTCGTCGATGGCGATGGCACGGTGGATGTCTTCCTCGGTCTTCTCTAGCTCGTCATCATCCCGCCCGTTATCGCGGTCCTGGCGCGATCCTCCCTGCTGTGCCCCCCCCACCGTGACGCCCGATTCCACCAGCGTGCCGATGATGTCATCCAGTTGCTCAATGTCTTCTTCGGCTTCGGGGAAGACACGCAAGATGTCGTCGTAGGTCACGTGGCCGCGCTCGTAACCCAGGGCCATGAGGTATTCTTCGCCAGTGATTTCGGCGGTTTTCCCTGCAATAGGTTCTCTTTCTTCTTGCAAAGTATTTTTCATTGCTTTGCGATCCAATGTGTTGTCTATCACCTAAATTGTAATCCTTTACGTTCAGACCGTTAGTGCGATGCTATTCAGTCTATACGGTTTGCCTCTGTTTGGTTGGGGAGTCCCAAGCGCGTTAGATTTGAGTTATATTGTGTACTGTGTAACTACGCGCACCGCGACGCCATAATTGGATATGTGCTATGCTACCAGCATATTCAAATCTGCGAGCTTGTCAAATACCCGCGCGTGAGTATGGATTTGAATCGCTATGCCTAAAAAAAGCACAGGCGGATTTAGCCGCCTGTGCTCTCCACAGTTTACTATAGCACAAAATCGCGCAGTTTGTCAAGGGCTGGATGCAACCGCGTTGGAGAGGCGGATGGACTTACTCTTCACCAGGCTCCGCGGGTAGCGTGAAGGAGACCCGCAATCCCTGGCCCATATTACCGGAGAACGAGATGGTCCCGTTGATCATCTCAATGCGCTCGCGCAAGGTGGGCAGGTTGAGGCGGTTAGCGTCTGGCGTGGTCAGACTATCATCAATGTCCAGGCCGCGTCCGTTATCCTCGTAGATGACGCGCACCTGGCTATCGCTGATGTCGAGGGAGATGGTCATGTTGGTGGCCTGGCTCTGCTCGCGGCCTACGTGAATGAGCGCCTGTACCACGCGGAAGACGGTGACTTCCTTGTGCGCCGCCAACCGGCGATCTTTGCCGGTCACGTTGAGGCTCAGGCCGGTATAGCCGCTCTCTGAAATGCCTTCCACATACCGCTTCATTGTGGGCATCAACCCCAAGTCGTCCAACATCATCGGGCGCAAGTCAAAGATAAAGTTTTTAACCTTTTGGAAGGTGTTGATGACGTTTTTCTTCAACTCGGCCAACTCAGTGCGTGCTCGGTCGGGATCGCGGTCAAAGAGCCGTTCGCAGATTTCGGCCTGGAGCACGAGATTGGTGAGAGATTGGGCCGGCCCATCGTGCATCTGGCGCGAAAGGCGCAGACGCTCTTGTTCCTGGGCCTCGATGATGCTGATGACCATGGCTTGTGTCGCGGAGTCTCCGGAAGGGCTGGCAGTCTGCTGGTCAGCGCTTTGCTTGGGCGCGACGTATTCCTGAATCTCCTGGAGCAAGTTGTGTAGACGTTCCAGGTTCTTTTGGTCGCTCTGGAGCTTCTCTAGTTGGCCGCGCATCGTGAAGAGCCGCTGCTGATTTTCGATAAGCGTGTTGTAAGCCGATTTGATGTCCTCGCGGGGCACCGTATCGAAGACCCCTTCGACCTGGCGGGCGCGGGCGACCGCGCGGGAGTTCCGCTGCATCAGGCGATCTACTTCTGAGGAGGTCTGCTGGATGAGCATATCCACCTCTTTCAGCTCGCGCTCGGTTTGTTCCATATTGCGGCGGCTCATTTCGATAAATTGTTCCCAGCTAGTATCGCTCATAATTCCCCCTTACGGCGTTTCGTCTTTAGATGTGGCGGGCAGCTTTACCCAACCGTGTCGGAGCGCGTAAATAGCGGCCTGTGTGCGATCCGATAAATTCAATTTGGATAAGATCGACGTGATGTGGTTCTTCACCGTCTGTTGGCTGATGCCCAGACGGTAGGCTATCTCTTTGTTGCTCAAACCCTCGATGATGACTTCCAGCACCTCCATCTCGCGGTTTGTCAGCGGGGAGAAGGTGGCATCTTCGGGATTGATCCCATAGCGCAAATACAGTTCCAGTAACCATTGCTCGGCCTGTTTGGGCGTCATGCGCTTATTGGCGATGACGTAATAGCCCTGCGATACCGCGCGCACGGTGGCGAGTAACTGCGAAGGGAGCACGTCTTTGGCAAAATAGGCCGAAGCGCCGATACGGATGGCGTGATAGATCTGCTCCTCGTCATCGTAGGCCGTGAGGATAATGACGTTGATGTTGGGGCAGCGCTGCTTGAGTTGCTGAGTCACCTGTAAGCCGTTCAATCCCGGCAGGTTGACATCCATCAGCACCACATCCGGTTCGATCTCCTCCAGCAATCCCAGGGCTTCGTGCCCATCTCCGCTTTCTGCCACCACATGGATGTCGGATTCCTCGTTCAGCACATCGCGCACACCCTGGCGGAAAAAAGGGTGATCATCCACAATCACCACACGGATGGGTGGGGACGTCTCGGTGGCTTTGTCGTTGGTTTGAAATTGGGATGCCATAACACTCCTGAGTCGTAGCGTTGTGAAAAAACGGCGTTTTAGTACAGCGCGGTGGAAGTCCCTCCCCAGTTAGCCCCGCTCAGAGCGGATCGTCAGATCCGCGACTACGCGGCGAACCGGGGAACTGACGTTCCCCTTGGAGCAAATTCAACTGGGGAGT
>SLSP01000277.1 GCA_007130345.1 Thermoflexales bacterium | reverse complement strand
TCGAGGGCCTGGTACGGCTGTCGCTGTTGGTGGGCTACGTGGTCGCCATCGCCCAGATGGAGGAGATCCGCCGGGTCTTCGCCTATCACGGCGCGGAGCACAAAACCATCAACGCGCACGAAGCTGGCGTGCCGCTCACGGTGGCGGACGTGCGGCCCTACTCGCGGCAGCACGCGCGCTGCGGCACCGCCTTCCTGCTCATCGTGGTCGTCATCTCGATTCTGGTCTTTCTCCCGCTAGGCCGCCCGCCTCTGCTCCTGCGGATTATCTCGCGGCTGGCGCTGCTGCCTGTCATCACTGGCCTCGCCTACGAAGCCCTGCGCTTCACGGGCAAGCACGGGGATAACCCGCTTATCCGCGCCCTCATTGTGCCCAACCTGGCGTTGCAAAAGCTCACCACGCGCGAGCCGGATGACGCGATGCTCGAAACCGCCATCGTCGCGCTCCAGCGTGTGCTGGCCGGAGAGCGCAACCTTGTCTCAGAATCAGGTGAACCGGCCTCCCTGACGTAACCCAGCGATCTCCACAGAAAACCGCGAAGGGTGGACAAGCCCCTTCGCGGTTTGTGTGTCAAGCGTCAAACGTCAAACGCGAGCGGAGCCTCGCCGAATTTTCTGGATTTGTTGCCCAATCGCGCCGCCCAACGGTTTGGCGCACTCGTCCCAGCGCTGTTCGACCACGACGCGCTCCAGGGTATATCGTCCATAGGTCAACTTGTAGACGTGATTATGCACGCCTTCGAACAGTGCAAATCCCCATATCAGCCAAAACGCCCCCGATAGGCCGTCCTGGAAACGCGCGAACCAATCCGGGGCGACTAGAATCACAGCCAGCAGCGCGAGCAACGTGAGCAGACCCAACGCGCCCAGTATTTGAGCGACGTGTCCAATCCCAAGCAAGCGCAGCCGGCGCTCTTTCTGGGGGTCGCGCAGTCGAAACGTCCAGAAGACAAACGCCGCCCCGGAACTGATGCCTAAGACGGTGATGGGTACAAGGTGTAACCAGTTTTGTCTGGAAAATTGCACCCCAAAAATGAATACGCACGAACAGAAAACGATCAGCGGGTAGGTCTGCGCGTAGGTATTCCACGGCAAAGGTGTTTTTCTCTTCAACGAGCTTCTCCTTATGTGTGCTCTCCTGAAAAAAAGGCCAAAAATCCGATTTTTCCACACGCGACCTACTACCTATATGAACTTCGCGCGCGAAAAATCTACATCTAGGATCATGTTTCCAAAAAATCGGATTTTTTAGGGTTCTTTCAGTGGAGTCAAGTGTATTCTCGGCGATTTAGTGAACGTGCTGTGCTCAGAACCAGGTGGGCCGCCGATCCATCGCGGCGCGGAGAGCGGCGGTATCATTCGCCATCACCACGTCGCAGCGATAGCGGTAGTACAGCCACAGACGCTTGAACGGGGCCGGATCGGAGGGGCAGACGAGTTGGCCGCGCCGATGCGCCGCGCGCACGTAGAAGGGGTTGAGAGCCAGGATGGGCCAAAGCGGGGCGTGGAATTGCACATCCGGGCGCGGGAAGTAGCGGGAGGGCGTGATCCAGCCGATGGGGATGTCCGGGGCCACCGCCTGCACCGCCCGCAAGCGCTCCAGGTTAAACGAGATGACGACGAACCGCTGCCGCGCACCCGCCGCATCGACCTGGGCCAGCATCCGGCGACAGACCTCGGCTTCCAGGAAGCGGTCACACTTCAGTTCTAGGGCCAACGCGCAGTCCGCCGGGATCAGGGCCAGCACCTCTTCCAGCGTCAACACGCGCTCCCCGGCGAATTCAGGGCGGTCGTAGTGCGCACTGAGTTGCCGGATGTCGGCCATCGTCATCTCGGCCACCGCGCCGTGACCGTCGGTAGTCCGATCTACGGTGGCGTCGTGGATACAGGCGAAAGCGCCATCAGCGGTAACGTGAACGTCGGTCTCGATGATGTCCGCGCCATCGGCCAGCGCCCGCTCGAAGGCCGCGCGGGTGTTTTCGGGGCAGGCGACGCTGTTGCCACGATGGGCCATCAGATACGGCTTGGGTTTACCGGGTAACGCGAGTTTCATGGGCGGCTCCTTTGCGAATGGCGAATTGCAAATGGCAAATCACAAAGCGTGGAGTTGTCGCTCCACACCAAGCTCCGAGGGGAACGTCAGTTCCCCAAATTTTCATCAACGTGTTGGTACACCACAAGCTGACAAGGTACCGTTATCTTACGCGAATTGTGCGATTACACAAACCCACTATGTCAGGTATAATGAGGAGACAGATTATTGCGTATGCCGTATTGCGCAAAGCACGCACTACGCAACACGAGGAGGACATCCCGCCGTGCAATCCCTGAAAACCGGAGCCGAGGCCCTGCGCATCCCGTTGACCTCGGAGCATCTGACCGCGTTGCGGAAGTATCAAGAAGCGCTTCAGACGTGGAACGAGCAGTTCAATCTCACCGCGATCACCGACGATGAGGGCATCCAAATCCGCCACTTCCTCGATTCGCTCTCGTGCTTGCTGGCGCTGGAGGCCGGCGAGCGGTTTTCCGGCCAGCGCATCATCGATGTGGGAACCGGCGCGGGCTTCCCCGGCTTGCCGCTCAAGCTGCTCTGTCCCGGCATACGCCTGACGCTGATCGAGGCCACCGCCAAAAAGGTCACGTTTTTGGAGCACATCATCGACCAGTTGGGCCTGGACGACGTGATCGCCCGGCACGAGCGCGCCGAAACCCTCGGCCAAGACCCCCGGCACCGCGCGCGCTACGATTGGGCACTGGCCCGCGCCGTCGCCGACTTGCCCATCCTGGTGGAGTACCTGCTCCCGCTGGTGAAGATCGGCGGGCGCGTGCTGGCGCAAAAGGGCGAGGACGCCCCGGCAGAGGTGCAGCGCGCCGACTGGGCCATCCGGCATCTGGGCGGGCGCGTGCGCAAGCTGGTGCCGGTGCATCTCCACGGACTGGCGGAAACGCGCCACCTGGTGCTGATCGACAAGGTCGCGGCGACGCCGGAGAAGTATCCCCGGCGGCCCGGCATCCCCGCGAAACGCCCGCTGACAGCGCCTTAGCAAGTAACCATCCCCAACAGAAACGGCTGGATGCCTGTGCTATGCGTGCCACTGCCGGACAACTGCCCGGCAAATGTCAGAAATCCGTCAAATTCCGCTAAAAAACCCTTGAAAAAACGTCCCGGATGTGTTATGATAAGCCTCGGCTGCGCGCAACGCTATTCATACTCAGAAGCCGAGAACAACCAAAGACATTATGTATCCTGATAGTGAAATTTTATTCCCACCGCGCTGTATCTCACAACTCCGTGACTTGCGAGGGCCTCAATGGCAAGCGGTCATTGAGCAGATTGTCTCCTTACCTCACAACCACCCAGAGGTGTTGGCCTTTGGCTTGATGATGATCAAGTTAGGCAGTTGCCTGACTTGTGACCTGGATAGCTATCGCGCTTCGCTAGGCTGCTGCACCTGCGCTCGCCGCACGGTCAGCGGATTCAAGAGCGACGACGTCGCGTTGTTGGAGCTATACCAAAAAGCCCTCGATGATGTCAACGCCTATCTGGAAAAAGACAATCCCCTCTCTGTGACGCTGCTGCTTCAAGAAGACCTGGTCTTGACCCCTTCCGACCGGTAACACGCCTACGCAATGCGGCGTTCCTCACAGTTTGGCCTGATACTGCTACTGATAGCCACGCTCCTGGGCGCGGCCTGGCTGTGGCCTGATCCCCACCAGCGCCTCTTTGCCATCACCGGCGAGGAGGCGCCGCTTTCTCAGCTACGCGGCCTGGCGCAATGGGCCTTCCGCTGGACGCGCCCCCTTCCCCAGACGGCGGACGACGTCGCCATCGCCTTCGCCGACCTGCCCCCTTTTGGCGTCAACACCTTCCTGGAGCAGGAAGTGGAGTTGGAGAAGCGCGAGCGCTCCGCCCAGATGATCGCCGAGGCCGGCTTCCACTGGATTCGGCAATCCTTCCCCTGGTACGACATCGAAATCCACGGCAAAGGCGATTTTGAAGACCGCCGCCACGAGCCGCACCGCTCGGCCTGGGAGAAGTACGACCACATTGTGGCCGTGACCGAAGCGCATGGCCTGAGCATCATCGCCCGGCTGGAAGCGCCCCCCGCCTGGAGCCGCGCCGCTGGCACCGCGCGCGGCGCGTTCGGCCCGCCCGACGACTTCGCCGATTATGGCGATTACGTGGCGGCGGTGGCCGAGCGCTACCGGGGGCGGATCCGCTTCTACCAGATCTGGAACGAGCCGAACATCTACCCCGAATGGGGCAACCACCCCGTCGATCCTGAAGCCTATACCGAACTGCTCTGCCTGGCCCACGCCCGCATCAAGGCCGTAGACCCGGATGCCGTTATCATCAGCGGCGCGATGGCCCCCACGCTGGAATTGGGGACGTGGAACCCGGGCTACGAGGGCAACAATCTGATGGACGTGGTCTACTTGCAGCGAATGTACAACGCCGGGGCCGGGGACTGCTTCGACGTGATGGCCGTCAACAACTACATGCTCTGGTCTGGCCCCACCGACCGGCGCATGATGCCTTACGAGGTCAACTTTTCTCGCCCGCTGTGGGTGCGGGATGTGATGGTCGCTAACGGCGACGCCGCCAAGCCCATCTGGATCAGCGAGATGAACAGCAACGCCGCGCCGGAGCCAATCCCCGCGAATTTCGGGCGCGTGACGCTAGAGGAGCAGGCGCGCTACGCGCCACTGGCCTACGAGCGCATCCAGCGCGAATGGCCCTGGGCCGGCGTCACCACCGTCTGGTTCTTCAAACGCGCCACCGATACCGAAGTCGATCAGCCCTTCTACTACTTCCGCATGGTCGAACCGGACTTCACGCCGATGCCCCTGTACACGAGCCTGCACGAGTACCTCAACACCCTCCGCCCCACGCTCTATCCCGGTCGCCACCAGGCGAGCACCTGGCAACTCGCGTACCAGGCGGAGTATGAGGACGCGCTCGCGCCAGAAGCCGCGTTGGGCCGCTACCGGCGCTTTTCCGGCGCGGTCGCCTTCTACTGGGAAGGCCGCCGCCTCACCCTCGTGCCCGGCCCAGAAGGCGGGCGCGTGACCATCACCACCAACGCCGGCGCGCCCGTCGATGTGACGTTAGCGGACACGCCGGTCGTCATCGCCCGGATGGGCGCGGGCGTGCATCACACCACCATCCACGCCGAGGGGTGGGCCGCGCTGGATGAGCTTGTCGTGGAGTGAGTTACGCCCGCGCCAACACGCTCGCCATCACGCGCAGCCAGTTGCCATGCAGGATAGCCGCCACATCCGCCGCATCGTAGCCCCGCGCGCGCAACGCATCCGCCACCTTCCCCAAATCGGCCACCGCATCGATCTCCGCCGGCACCGATTCCACGCCAAAGCCCCCGTCGAAGTCCGAGCCAATCCCCGCGAAGGCCGCGCTCCCCGTGAGCTGACAGACGTGGTCGATGGCGGCGGCCCAGCGGTCGAGGGCCAGGCGCGGATCGTTGGGCGACCAACCCGGCTCCAGCATCCGATTGTAGGGGATCAGGCCCACCACGCCCTCGCGCTCGGCCACGCGGAGGATCATGTCGTCAGAGAGCATACGCGGCGAATCGACAAAGGCGCGGGGATTGGCATGGGTCGCCACCACCGGCCCCGGATAGCGATCCAGCACCTCGTAAGCGGCCTCCTCCCACAAATGGCTGATGTCCAGCAGCAGATGATACTCGGCCATCGCGTCGAGCAGCGCGCGCCCCGCATCCGTGAGCGGGCCGGGATGCGCGTTGCCCCCGGCGTAGCGCGTGCCTTTCGCCCAGGCCAAGCCCACGCCACGCAGACCACGCTCCACCCACCAGGCCACCTCGCCCGGCTCGCGGATGGGATCGGCGCCTTCCATCACCACAAATATGCCGACCTGGGGCGTGTCACACTCCCACGAGCGGCGCACTGCCGCGAGGTCTTGCGCATCGCACAGCAGGCGCACGCGCGGATCCGCGTCGGCCAGCCGGCGATAGTAATCCAACTGCGCCACGCCCTGCGCGTGCGCTTCCTCCGCATTGCGATAGACCTCAATCTCCCGCGACCACTCGCCGGCGTCCGGGGCCACGAAGATACTGCCGCCCACCACGCCGACGCGGCCTTCCAGCAGCGCGGGAACCGTCACCAGCGCCGTGCCCACGTGCGCAGGCAGCGGATGGCGCTTCTCGTGCGCGCGCAAGTCGGCCAGGGGCTGGCGCAAATCGCGCTGCCATAGCACGGCGTTATAGGCCATATCCAGATGTGCGTCGATAATGTGCATAAAGTTTACCTCCTTATGCGACCATGTGGAAAACTGGTTTGTGTCTCAGTAACCGATCAATCTTCTGAGCAGGCTCCAAGCCCCCGTCCCCGGGGGTGGCTAAACAGCCTATCGTAGGTCGGATTGGCAATCCGACTTA
>SLSP01000540.1 GCA_007130345.1 Thermoflexales bacterium | reverse complement strand
TTGGGGCGCGGGGAGTGCTAACATATTGAGACCTCCTTGTAGGTTTAGATGACAGAGAGTGCATCTTAATACAAAATGGATTATTTGTCAACGGGTTTACCCCACGAATCTCCGAAGACCCTGAATATGTCATTATCTCAAACGAACCACTCGCGGACATCATCAACCTCTACTATCGGTGTTTCATCCCGGTCGTAAAAACACGCACTGGAATAAGCATAGTCCGCTCGATCCTCAACTAATGCCCATCCTTTTGCCACAGGGTTGTTATGGATGTAGGTCAATTTCTGCCGTAGAAAATCCTCCGACCAGATATTTTTGGCCTGTAAAGGTTGCCAGATTTGGTGTATTTTGCTCGCGTCCTTATCTTTTCGTTGTGCAAAATGCGCCAGGAGTGAAACCTGACCCATCGTTTCAGCTTGCTTCAAGATAGCGTGTGCTGTAAACGACCCAAAAGACTGTAGAACTTGCGAAATTGTGTATTCTGCCCCTGGTTTTATGATTGCGTGCAAGTGATTTGGCATAACTACATAAGCATATAGATTCCAGCGCCTATGACGGCGATGCCAGTCTAATGAATCTCGCACGATATGGGCGTAAGGTGGCGCGGTGAACAAATTGACCCATCCCAAGAGGGTGGCCGTAATGAAGTAGAGATGTGTAGCATTGTCTACTGGTTTGAAGGTCATTTCTGGCTTGTCTTCCCTAACCGCCCCCGGGACGGGGGCTTGGAGCGTGCGTTGTGAGGAGCGTGTGCTCCTGGGCGATAAAGTCAACTTGGGTATCTACGGGTTGGAAAGGCATAGGGTGTCTCCTTTTTGGGTTGTAATTTTTGCGTAGATGGGTTTATGGCCGCATTGTAGACGCGAAAGGCCGGAAACGAATCACCAACTCTCGCCCATCCTCCAAGCGGATGCGGTTGCCGCGCGCTGTGAGCGGGCTTTCGGGGGCTGTTTCTAAGATCAATTCGTCTCCTACGAACATAGCCTGTACCTCTAGCGGTGGACTGTCTCCTGCTAATTCATCCCAGGCCGCAAAGAAAGTAGCCGCAGGCAGTCCGTCATCCCAGGCGGACGCTTTTTCGATAAACTGATCGATGACGTGTTCAAATTCATCTGTTGAAAGTGTTTCAATGGTTCGTGGCTGCTTCATAGTTTTCCCTCCTGGCGAGTCTGATAAACGCGCATTTTGTCTTTCCATAGCTCATAATCGGCAACGATCAATTCGCCGCTGCCAAGTGTGACGCGCACGGGCTGTGCGGGATGAGCTTCCAATTCCTGCCAGGCGACAAGCAACGTATCGCCATCAATCTCATCCCACATCAACGCTTTCAGGAATACAACCAAAGTACGGCTCCGTGTTTCAGAGAACCAGAGGCGTGTGATATAGAAATCACAAATTAGCGCTTTGTTGATCAAAGTCAGAAAATAGGTCGAGGTTTTGATGTCGCCCAAGAAACGCGATATTTGCAGGTCGTAAACCGTCAATCGTTGCGCTTGCTGCCGTATATCGTGCGCCACAAAATTAATTCCAGCGCATTCGAGATCGCGAAATATCTCCACTTCAAACGTATAACCTTTGGCGGTCGCTTCCCACCAATAGAGACAATAAGCCAGTAACAGCCGAGTCGCGGGGTGACCGGGAGCATATAATTGTGCTTTGCGTAAGAGGGTCGCTATCTGTCGTGCTCCGCTCGCCCATAATTTCACGGCTTCTCCTGGTTCATTCAATTTGTAGAGCGCCTCGACAAAAGGCGGCATCAAATGAGCGTCAATCAAGTGCGTGTAAATGCTGGCAAAAGTGCGGCGGGACTGTCCAGGAACTACTACCACAGCTTCTCGCAAACGGTTGAAAGTGCGAATAAGTCGCGGCCAATCTGCTGTTGCCCCGATATTTTCGAGGTAATCCAGCGCGAAAACCCTTTCTGCTTCGGTAAAATCTCTGGGAAATATGATTTCCGGCATGACTTTGGACTCCTGTGCTTAATTTCGCAAATACTCCTGATAACTCATAAAACCTACGTCAGCACCCATTCCAAGTAGCAAAATTGAGACAACCCGTTTTCGCATCGTGCCTCCACAACTTTAATCATGACCCATTGAGCTAATACAAAACGCTGCGCTCCCTATTCAAAGACGTGGGCTTGGAGCGTGTGTTGTGAGGAGCGCGTGCTCCTGGGCGATAAAGTCAACTTGGGTATCTACGGGTTGGAAAGGCATAGGGTGTCTCCTTTTTGGGTTGTAAGTTAAAGGCTGAAAGTTGTAAGATTTTGTATGTCGGCTGGCTGATCTGCGAAACACTTCCTATGTTATAATGATAGAAACCAAAGGCAAAGGCAGGTACATTTATGGAAGAAACACTGACCACCCAAATCCCCATCGAAGTCCGCGAGAATCTCAACCGGACGCGGGAGGAGCTAGGCCGCGACCTGCGGCTCTACGCCGCCCTGATGCTATTCCGCCTTGGCAAGCTCTCCTCCGGCGCTGCTGCCGAGATGGCCGGGCTGCCGCGCGTGATGTTCCTCGATGCGTGCAGCGATTATGACATCCCCATCTCGCAGCTTACGGAGGAGGACGTGCGGCGGGAGTTGTGCGTTGGGTAAACGTCCACCAATGGCTTTGTTAAATAGCGGTTTTTTTCAATCGGCCCCTCCTGGGCCGATTTTGCGTTAGCCGTCTGCGAATAGGTCACGAATGCACGAATCCGGCGCACTGATGAGCATGACGTTTACGCCTCGCCTGAATTGTCGTATCACTGATACGCGAATTGGCTCATCATGACGCCCAGACTTCCGAAGTCTTAGAGACTTCGGAAGTCTGGGAAGTCTGGTTCTCTACCGCAATAATAATCTCACTGTGAAAGGCTTGCAAGCGTTGTTCAATCCGCTCCAGGTAGTCTGCGCCGAGGGCGGTGCGGAGGGCGGCGATTTCGCGCCGGAAGCGCGCGATGTCTTTGGGCGATGCCTTTTCGTGCATTTCTACTACGGTCAGGCGGCGCAAGGTGTACTTGGAGAGGGTCTGGTACGCTTTCATGTCGCGCAGGAGGGTGCGGATGAAGGTCGCGTCGGCGGCTAACGCGGCGGCGTGATGGCTCAACGCGCTGCGTAGGTTGTTCTCGGCTCTGGTTTCCAGCGCGATGTCGCTCTTGGGCATAGGGAGGTGTTCCCGATATTGCTTGATCGCCTCGTAGGTCGGCCAGAAGTGCGCACTCAGCGGCAGGCGCGGCGTGTCCGGCTCACAGGCGACATGCGGCAGCCCTTCGAGCAGGGTGAGCGCGTGAATGTCGGGCGGGGTTGTGTGGACGTCGGCGGCCAGATGGACGAAGATCTGCAATCCCTTGTGCCGGAAAACCAGGAGTTCATCTGTTGTGAAGGGCTTGGCCGTCTTGACCCGGGGCGGGAAATCCGCCAGCCGCGCAACCAGTTCGGGATGCGCCGCCTGCAAGGCGAAGAATTGGCGGCGGAGGGTGGTCAGCAGGCTCTCCGCCTCTTCCTCATCGGGATGGCGGTTGACGCGCTGGAAGAGCGCCGCCGGGGAAGGTGATTCGTCTGCCGCGAGGATTTTCGCATCTTCGCCCAGGGTGTTGTGGATGAGGAACAGCTTCTGCGCGGCGATCTCGCGGCTATGCACCACGTCCGCGCCCTGCTCGGTGGGGAAGAAGTTGTAGGTGACGAGGGTCTCGAATACCTTGCGCCCAATCCGGTTGATGCGCCCCACGCGCTGAATGACGCGGGTGGGGTTCCAGGGGATGTCGTAGTTGATGATGGCCCCGGCGCGGTTCAGGTTGACGCTCTCTGAGAGCTTGTCGCTGGTGAGCAGGATGTCGAAGTCGTCGCGTTGTTGGGCCGGTTCCACGCTGGCATCGAAATTCGTGAGGATGGCCTGGGATAGAGTAGGCGTCAAGGTCCCCGGACACACCAGGACGCGCCCAGGGAAGGTCGCTTCCAACGCCGGCGCGATGGCCCGCACTGTGTCCACGTACTCGCTGAAGATGACGAGCTTGCGGCGCGGCTCGCCGAGCTGCGGCGGCAGCGCCAGGATGTCGCGGGCCGCGTCTACCAGCCGGGCGACTTTGGGATCGCGCTCCACCAGATCGAGGGCCTGCACGCGCGCCGCAATCTGCCGGAGCAGGGCCAAGTCGGCCTGGATGTCGCGTAGGAAGCCCGCGCGCTCGTCGAAAGCGTCTACGTGATAGATGCGGTCGTGGCGGGGATTGGGCTGCGCTTTTTCCGCCAGGCTTTGGGCGAAGTCGGTCAGCGCGGCCTCGATCTCCTCCGGGTCGGCGGCGTAGACTTTCTCAATCAAGGCCCGGTCGAGGACGTAGCGCCCGCCGCTGTTCTCGATGAAGGCCAGCACGCGCTCGTGGACGCGGATGAAGTTGGCGATGCTCTGCACGAAGGCGCCGAAGGAGCTTTCGAAGCGTTTGACGAGTAGGCGGCGCATAAAATTGTATAGGTTGCGCTGTTGTTGATAGGTGCGGTTTCCCTCCGCGTCCAATTCCTCCAAATCCCGGCGGTTTTCGTACACAAACGGTTGATAGATCGCGCCCCGGAACTGGCCCGCTTCGCCGAAGTAGTCGTGGATGACCTGATCGTAGAACGCGGACTGCGCCGCCGAGAGCGCGAAGAACAATTCGCGCGGGTCGGCCACCTCCGAAAGCTGCGTGACTTCTTGCGCGTAGAGCGGATCGCGCTGGAGGTCGAGGCGGTTGCGGCGGATGACCACCGGCTCGATGACGGCGCGGATCTCATCGGCCAGGTGCCGCGCCCGGCGGCGCACGCGTGCCACGTCAATGGGCGGCGCGGCCTCGAAGAGGTCTGCGTAATACTGCTCTGCGCGGGCCTGCGGCTCGCCGGTCGCGTCGTGATAGCGCAGGATGTAGGAGATGCGCCGGAATTCGGCGTGGTAGCTGCGGAAGCGCGCCGCCAGGTCATCATCCAGCGTGAGCGTGGATTTGCCCGGCGGGATGAAGAGCTTGAGCAGCGCGAAGATGTCGGCGGGAGTGTTGTTGAACGGCGTGGCCGTGAGCAGAATCACGGTGCGGTTGGCGCAAATCTGGCTGAGGGCCTCATAGGCCGCCGTGTCCTCGTTGCGGAAGCGGTGCGCCTCATCCACGATGATGGTCTGTACATCATCGCCGTAGTTTGCCAGATAGGTCTGCACCTTATCCAGCGCGCCCACCGAGTAAACGTCCCAATCGTAGAGGCCGAAGTCGCTCAGGTATTGCTGCCAGCCGGCGTCGCGCGTTTGGGCGTCGCCCATCAGCGCGGGCGGGCAGATCACGAGGCCGCGTCCGCCGAGTTGCCGCGCCAACAGGCTGGCGATGACGGATTTCCCCAGGCCCACCACGTCGGCCAGGATGATGCCCCCGTAGCCGGCGATGACGCTCAAGGCTTGTTGCACCGCGTCGAGTTGATAGCGGTAGGCCGTGTAGCCACGATCTTCCATCATCTGCCGGACAGTGGGCGCGATGTCCTTCTGCGCCATCAAATCCAGGTAGGTCTTGAGGATCAGGGCATACGCCTCGAAGGGCGTGATTTCCGCTATCTGGGTCTCGCGGCGGATGATGCGCCGCACGGTCTCGCGGTAGGGCGCGTACTCGCTGATGGGCACCGCGCTGGCCCACAGCGCGTCGAAGTAGGCGGCGGCATCCTCCCAACCGTAATCGCCGATCTCGACGTTGAACTCCTGTTGGCCGAGCAGCCCGGCGCGGGTGAGGTTGCTCGATCCGGTGATGAAGCGCCCCGGCGTGTTGGTGAGTTCGCGCGCAGCCGCGTCCAGGGCGAAGAGGTAGAGCTTGGCGTGGTTGGGATCAAGCGTTTTGCGGATGTGGAGCCGCCCGGCGTCCAGCATGTCCAGGAAGAAGGCCGCTTGTTCGTGAAACTCGGCGGTATCGAGATGCGCGTCGTTGAGCGCGGCGCGCAGCGAGGCGAAGAACTGCCCCGCCAACTCCGCCTGGGAGCGCGTGGCGGCCCGCGCGTCGGCGATTTCGATGACGCGGCCCAGGCGCGCGTCGGCTTCCAAGCCCACCAGGATGTAGAGCGTCAGGTCGTCGCGCGCCCGGAGCGCGTGGTATAGCTCGCGCCAGCCGGAGAAGTAGAAGAAGCCCACCAGGAATTTGAGCGTCTCGCTGTGGCGGATGAGCGCCTCCAGCCGGGTCTTGAGCGTCTGCGCGCCCGCCGCGTTGGTGATGAAATTGTGCATGGCGGCTAATCCTCGTCCCAGACTTCCTTCCAGACTTCCGAAGTCTTAGAGACTTCGGAAGTCTGGGAAAGCGCTCGCAACACCAACGCCCGATACGCTTCCGGCGTGCCGAAGTGTTCTTGGATAAACTCTCGATCCACCAACGTGCCGGGGCGCAGGTTCAGCCATTCCAGATAATTGGAAAGCTCCCATTCTTCTGGCGCAGTGGCCCGTCCGTGCTTGATTGGGTTAATGTGAATGTAGACG
>SLSP01000353.1 GCA_007130345.1 Thermoflexales bacterium | reverse complement strand
GCGGGCCTCTAGCGCGCCGTCTTCAATCAAGGCCAGCAAGAGCTTTTCATCATGGCCCGATAGATGAGCCGCCTCTTTCAAGGTCAACCATTCCGGGGCAAAAGCCCACGTTACCAGCGTCACATGCTCCATGGGGCCTCCCTTCAAGCTAAGATAAGTGACCCGCGCAGGACTCGAACCTGCAACCAATTGATTAAGAGTCAACTGCTCTGCCAAATTGAGCTAGCGGGCCATCACGCCCCTATTTATACCACAGTTTTCTGTAAGGACAAGCTCAGATATGCCGGTATCGCTCCGGCACGCGCCAGGGCCAGGTGATAGGTTCAAGCCACGCCACATCCCCACGCGGACAGGGAGCGCTACGCTTGCGCCACATCCGACGGATACCGCGCAGGCCCGCCAGCCGCCCGCGCAGCGCGTGGAGGTCGCGTCGGGCGAGTAGGGCGTAGAAGACGGCGGCCACGTCGTAGAGGACGGCTAGCGGGACGTGATGCCACAACTCACGCGCGGGGTAGTTCTTCGCCAGCAGCCACACCTTGTTCCGCCCTAGGTGGAAGCTCTTGAAGGGCGAGCCTTCCTTGCCAGTGGCCGAGTGGTGATGCAGCACCCGCGCCTGGGGGATGTACAGGCAGCGCCAACCTGCCGCCCGCGCGCGCCACGCTAGATCGACGTCTTCCATATAGGCGAAGAAATCCTCGTCGAACAGGCCCACCGCGTCGAGCATCTCTCGGCGGTAGAGCGCGGCTCCGGCGCACGGGCCGAAGACCTCTTCCGGCGTGATGGCGGCGGGATCGTCCGGTTCGCCGCCGCGCCGATCCCAGGCGATGCCCGCCCGGTCGATGGCGATGCCCGCCGAGTTGATGACCCCAGGCCGATCCGCGAAGAGCATTGTGCTGGCGCACATTCCCACATCCGGCGCGCGCTTCATCCCGGCGACCAGCGCGGCCAACCAGCCGGGATCGGCCTCGGTGTCGTTGTTCAGCGTGGCGACGTGCTGGCTCTGCGTGGCGCGGATGCCCTGGTTGGTGGCCGCCGCGAAGCCGCGATTTTCGGCGTTGGCGATCAGGCGCACTTCGGGGAAGTGCTTGCGCAGGTAGGCGACGGAGCCATCGGTGGAGCCGTTATCCACGACGATGACCTCGAAGTCGCGCCAGGTCTGAGCGTGCAGCGCGGTCAGACAGCGGCCCAGGAGATGCTGGCCGTTCCAGTTTGGGATGACAATGGTGAGTAGCGGGTGGTTCGTCAACGAGAACGCTCCCTCACGCCAAGCGCCCCCGCACGCGAGGGGGCGCTTGTGATAATGTTGCCAGGTTAGATCACCGTGTTATCGGGGATCACCGCGCCTTTGGGGACGACCACAATCCCATCGCGCACCACGTAGGTATCTGTTTCCTCATCCTCGCGCCCGGCGTGGTTGCGGATGACGACGTTGTGCCCGATGCGCACGTTCTTGTCCAGAATCGTGTTTTCGATGACGCTGCCCGATCCCACCCCGATATTGGGTAAGCCCAGGCGCTCGTTCTCTTCCTTCTGCACCTCGGTCTCGAAGTAATCCGCGCCCATCATCACCACGCGATGCAGATGCGCGCCGTTCTTGATGATGCTGCGCATCCCCACCACACTATCGGCGATGGCCGCGTGATCGAGTTGGCAGCCGGGGGCCAGCAGCACGCGCATCAAATTGGAATCCAGGATTTGGCTGCCCGGCAGATAGCGCGCGCGCGTGTAAATGGGCCATTCTGCCGAGAAGCAATCGAACGGGGGATTGGCCCCGGTTAAGGCCAAGTTGACATCGTAGAACGCCTTGATGGTTCCGATGTCCTCCCAATAGCCATCAAAGGGATAGGCGAAGACGCGCAAGCCCTTTTCGATGGCGGTGGGGATGATATGCTTGCCGAAGTCAGACCCGGTTTCCTTGCGCATCAAATCCACCAGGGTTTTGGTGCGGAAAACGTAAATGCCCATCGAGGCCAGATACGGCTTATCGCCTTCCAGACTTTCCAGCCCGTTAAGCTGATCGATGGGCGGCTTCTCGGTGAAGCCCTGGATGCGATGTTCCTTATCCGCCTGCAAGATGCCCATGCGCGTGGCGTCATCCGCATCCACCGGCTTGACCGCGATGGAGATGTCGGCCTCGTTGACCCCGTGGAAGCGCACAAAGTCCGCGTAGTTCATCCGGTACAGGTGATCGCCGGACAGGATCAGAATATCGCGCGGTTCTGGCACCTGCAACTGGAAGAGTTGCTTGCGTAGCGCGTCCGCAGTGCCCTGATACCAGGACTTGCTCATCGGCGTTTGCTCCGCCGCCAAGATGCGCACCCATCCGCCAGAGAAATTGTCGAATTGGTAGGTGCGGGTGACGTGGCGATGCAATGATACCGAGTTGAACTGCGTCAATACATAGATGCGATTGATGCCAGAATGGATGCAATTACTGATGGGGATGTCGATCAATCGATAATAGCCGGCCAGCGGAACGGCGGGTTTCGCCCGCAACTTTGTCAGGGGATAGAGGCGCGTGCCGGCCCCTCCCCCCAAAACGACACCGAGTACGTTGTGCATAAAGCTGAGCATAGAAGGGCCTCCTTAAATATCGGGTTAGGTTGTGTTTGCCTGGCTGGACGTGTGTTGTGGTGAGTTTATCAAGGCTTACCCGCCAGCGAGCGGCAGATCAGGGATGTGTGGTGAACTAATTCTATTATATGAGAGGTGGCAGAGAATGCAACACGCATAGTGCCAGTTGCCAGGAAACCATTTCGTATTATCATCAGGGTAACGGGTTCTCACCGCGGCGTTATCGCGGGGCTTCGGCTTATCCACGGAGAACGAAATATGGAACGCGGACATGCTGCTGATAGGCGAGACGCCCGCGTTCCCCAACAGTTTCTGAGGAGATACAAACGATGGGAAAAATTCGCAGGTTAGTATTGGATACCCTCAAACCGCACGATCCGAGCATTATCGCTATGGCGGATCAGTTGAGCGAACTGCCGGGTATCTCGGCGGTGAACATCAGCATCTACGAGATGGATCGCAAAGTCGAAAATGCCAAAATCACCATTGAGGGCGAGGCCATCTCTTATCCCCGCGTCTTGGAACTAATAGAAGAGCTAGGTGGCGCGGTACACTCCATTGATGAAGTCGTCGCCGGGCGCATCATCATCGACGATGCCGCCACGCTGCAAGATTGAGTTGTCCCGCGCGGGCAGTTCGGGATACGTTGCCCTCGACGATCTGTTGACAACTCATTGAATGATGCTATCATCTCTTCACGAGAAGCATCACCAGACCTCATCGGGAGCTGCGGATGGAGACCCTGCGTTCACAAAAACCCATCTATACCATCTTAATTGCCATCATTGTTGCTACAATCCCCTGCTATTGCCTGGGATTTAGCCTGCTGGCCGTCCGCCCTGTTCCCGTGACGCCGACGCCCACGCCCACTGTCACATCCACGCCGGAGCCGGAAGCTACGCCGACGCCATACCTCGTCGGGCCGGGCACCGAGATGCCCGACCGCACCCTCCAGCCCACGCCCACGCAGTGGTTCCCGCCAACCCGCACGCCCACGCCGACGCCCACCGAAACGCCCACGGAAACCCCGACGCCAACCGAGACCCCCACGCCCACCGAGTCGCCCACGCCTACCCCGACGCTGACACCGACACCGGCGACCTTGACGCCTACGCCTTCGCCGTCACCGTCGATCACGCCGACGCCGACACCCACGCCGCCCGTCGTTGTCACCGACACGCCGACCGTCAGTCCCACACCGACACGCGCCATTATCGACACGCCCACTGTCAGTCCCACACCGACGCGCGGTATTATCGACACGCCCGCGCCGCCTACCGCGACGCCCGAACCGCTTCCGCCTTCTCCCACGCCCTCTCCCGAACTGATTCTCCCCCCGGTCACGCCCACGCCAGAGGCATAACTTGCATCGCTTAACCGAGGAACTCCATTGAAAACACTAGACCTGCTCAAACAACTTTCGGAAGCCCCCGGCCCCTCCGGGCGCGAAGATACTGGCGACGCCGCCATCTGCGCCGTCACCCGCGCGCTATGGGAGCCGTTGGCGGATGACCTCCGCACCGACGCGCTCGGCAATCTCATCGCCCGGCAAGACGGCAGCGGAGACGCGCCCCGCCCCGCCGTGATGCTCGCCGCGCACATGGACGAGATCGGCCTGATCGTCACCGGCATCGAGGGGCAATTCCTGCGCGTCCACGCCCTCGGTGGCACCGACCGCCGCATCCTGCTCGGCCAGGAAGTGATGGTGCATGGCCGCCGCGAACTGCCCGGCGTCATCGGGACGCGGCCCCCGCACGTCCTCACCGCCGCCGAGCGCAAGAAGATCGTCCCCTGGGACGAGTTGTTCGTTGATGTGGGCCTGCCCGCCGCCGAAGTGGCCGCCCAGGTGCGCGTCGGCGACCACATCACCTTCCGCCAGGACTTGGTCGAACTCAAGAACCGCCGCGTCGCCGGGAAGGCGCTGGATAACCGCGCCGCCGTCGCCATCCTCACGCTGGCCCTGGACGCGCTGCGCCGCCGCGAGCACGCCTGGGACGTCTACGCCGTGGCGACGGTACAGGAGGAGGTGGGCATCAAAGGCGCTATCACCAGCGCGTATGGCCTGGCTCCCGACCTCGCTGTGGCGGTGGATATGACCTTTGCGCAGCAGCACGATGACGGCAGCAACGAGATTTTCGAGATGGACAAAGGCCCGACCATCAGCGTCGGCCCGAATCTGCATCCGCAGGTGGTGGCGCGCTTGAAATCCGCCGCCAACGCGCTGGAAATCCCGTATCAAATCGAACCCGTGCCTGGACACAGCGGCACCGACGCCTGGGGCATCCAGGTTGCCCGCGAGGGCATCCCCTGTGGCCTGGTGGGTATCCCCGTCCGCTATATGCACCAACCCGTCGAGACCGCGTCGCTGGCCGACATTGAGCGCGCCGGGCGGCTGCTCGCGCACTTTATCGCGGAACTCGCCGCCGACTATCGCCCGCAATGGGAGGATGAAGCCGAATGAAAGACGCCCTGATCGAAACCCTGTTGCGCCTCTCTAACCTGGACGGGCACGCCGGCAACGAGACCGCCGTGCGGCGCGCTATCCGCCCGCTGGTGGAAGGATACGTCGGCGCGCTGCGCGTGGACGCCCTGGGCAACCTCATCACGCACAAGCCCGGCACGGAGGCGGACAGTCTCCGCGTGCTGGTCACGGCCCACATGGACGAAGTTGGCCTGATGGTGATGGGCTACACCAGCGACGGCTGCCTGCGCGTCGCTTCCATTGGCGGCATCAACGCCCGCGTGCTGCCCGGCTTGCACGTGCGCGTGGGCGCTGACAATCTGCCCGGCGTCATCGGCATCCAGGCCATCCATCGGGCGAACCATAGCAGCGAAGCCGCTCCGATCAACAAACTCGCCGTCGATATCGGCGCGAAGAGCAAGGACGAGGCCGAGAAGCTGGCCCCGTTGGGAACCACCATCGCCTTTACCACCCAGGCCCGCGATTGGGGCGGAGCCGTCATCGGCAAAGCCTTCGACGACCGCGTCGGATGCGCGATTCTGGTGGAACTGCTGCGCGGCGATCCCTTCCCCGCCGATTTGCACGGCGTCTTCACCGTGCAAGAGGAAGTGGGCCTGCGCGGCGCGCAAGTCGCGGCCTATGCCGTCGAACCCGATATCGCCATCTCCCTGGAGGGGACGCTGGCCGATGACCTGCCCAAGCCCGAAGAGGACAGAGACAGCAGCCCCACCGCCGAGATCGGCAAGGGGCCGGCCATCACCGTGATGGATCGCAGTTACGTCACCCCGCCGTGGCTGCTGCGCCACGTCATCGACACCGCCGAGCGCGCCGGGCTGCCCTATCAGCTCAAGCGGCCGGGCATCAGCGGCACCGAGGCCGGCGCGACGCATCGAGCGCGCGGCGGCGTGCCCGCCGTGACCATCGCCGTGCCCTGCCGCTACATCCACGGCCCCATCGCGCTGGCGCAGCGCAGCGACATCGAGCACACGCTGGCCCTCACGCGCGCCGTCATCGCCGGATTGACGCCCGACGTGCTGCCTGAGACCTGAACGAGTGAGGAGGTAGCAGATGACAACAACTATCACTGAAATACTTCCTGCCTTAAAAACCCTCCCCCGCATAGAGAAATTGCGTTTGATACAATTTTTAGTCTTTGAGTTGGCTCAGGAAGAAGATGAAATTTTGCTGACAGACAATCATAGCTATCCTATTTGGACTCCTTACAATGCTCATGACGCGGCTGCCACACTATTGAAAGTATTGGAAGGCGAGCAAGTCAACTATGTTGTCTGATTCACACCTTATTTTTGCGCAAAAGTAGCGTGATTCTATTCGTTAATGCAAAAGTAAGCGGTTTCTATTCGCCCAAACAGTACTTTTCCAAGCAAATCAGTAGCTCTCGGGAAAATTGCTTTAG
>SLSP01000151.1 GCA_007130345.1 Thermoflexales bacterium | reverse complement strand
TGAACGTCCCGCTGCACGCCGCCAAGAGCCGCGAGGTAGCGCAATTGCTTATCACGCAGGGGGCTGAGGTCAACGCGCAGAACGATTTTGGCGAGACGCCGCTGTTCCAACAACGCGATCCCGATATTGTCGCGCTGCTGCTCGAAAACGGCGCGCAGGTCAACCGCGGGTGCAACTCCGGCGAGACGTTGCTCCACAGGGCGCTGGGCAGCGCGGCGTATCCCTACCAGTTCGGCGCTGCGGCGGATTCCGACCACGCAAGGGCGGTGGTGGGGGAGATTGTCGCCGTGCTCGTGGCGCACGGCGCGGATGTCAATGCTGCCACACGCAAAGGCGCGACGCCGTTGCACTACGCTTGCCGCGATGCCGCGCTCGAAACCGTCGCGCTGCTGCTCGAGAACGGGGCCGCCATCAACGCGCGCGCTGCCGGTGGGGCCTACGATGGCGCGCCCTTGCACGTTGCCGTCGAAGCGAAACGCGAAGAGGTCTGCAAGTTGCTACTTGCCAGCAGCGCGGACGTGAACGCCCAAAACAATGCGGGCACCACGCCCCTGCACCTGGCGGCGGAGGGCGGCTATACCCGGATCGCGCAACGGTTACTGGCCGGCGGAGCCGACACAACGGCGGCGAATCACGCGGAAGAGACGGCGCTGGCTATCGCCACACGCCTGCGCCACCCCCCCCTCATCAAACTGCTCGGCGGGACATTGCCTCCCAAACCCGCGCCGGTCAGCAAAATCCTCCCGGCAATTTCGCTGGCCGAGTACAAGCGCGATCTGGTCATCCCGGCGGGCTTGCAGCCTTACCAGGAGGCGCTGCTCAATTCCGTGCAGCCGTTCATCGCCATCCACCCGCACCCGGACGACGCGCTGGCCTTGTGGGAGAGCAAGTTCGGCGGGTGGCCCTACTTGCCGCGCGAGCATCCCTATCCGCTAGATGGGGAGGGCAAGCCGTTGTTTTTCCTGGCGCAAATCAACTTCGCCGAGACGCCTCGGCTGGATGGCTTCCCCACGCAAGGCATCCTGGCCTTCTACATATACGCCGATTACGTCTACAGCTTGAGCGACGATAACACCCGCCAGGAGAAATTCCGCGTGCTCTATTTCCCCGCTGTGACGCCGGATGAAGACGCGCTGACAACCGACTTTGACTTCCTGCCCCTGTTCCCGTATCCGCCCATCGAGCGCCCGCTAGGGTTGCGCTTTCAACTGAACTACGCGCCAGTCTCCAATGAAGATTATCGCTTCGAGCAGCAAATCGGACGGCACTTTTACGACATCAATCCCGACATGAGCTTCCAGGAGCAGATGGCGTTCTTCAAGATGCGGTACTGCAAGCTGGGCGGCTATCCCGGCACGACGCAAGACTACCCCATCACCGCCGAGACTGGCAAGGATATCCTGCTGCTGCAAATCTCCTGCGGCGAACATATCACCTGGGGCGATGGTGGCCTGGCGAATTTCTTCATTTCGGCAAAAGATTTGGCGCGGCGGGATTTCTCGCGGGTGTTGTATAACTGGGATTGTGGGTAGAGGTCTATGCTCAAAAGCCAGCGTATTAATTTTGGCGCTTTGTGCATCTTGGGGGTGATGTTTCTCATCTTGGTTTCAGGCTTGAGATCGAACGCGCTTACGGCAGATGAACCGGCCCACATCACTATGGGGTATCTGTTCTTGGCGCGTGGGCAAGCGGCGCTATGGGTTCCGCCTGAGTACCGAACGCAGCTTTTCGCTAATGCGCTTTCGGCGTTGCCGCTGTATCTTAGCCAACCCCACATCTCCGTCGAAGCTCTCCCCGGCTGGGACAGCAATTTTCCTCAACTGTTTCACGCCTTTGTCGTGGAGAGCGATTTTTCTATGGGCCAACTTCAGGTCTTGGCGCGAATCCCCACCGTTTTTCTGACCCTTGTGGGAGGCGCGGTGACTTTTCGTTGGGCCAGGGAGCTTTTCGGACAGGAAGCCGGGCTGTTATCGCTCATTTTTTGGGCCTTCGAACCCAATCTACTTGCTCACGGACGGCTTGCAACAACTGATATAAGCATAACGGTCTTGGGGATACTCGCCTTGTACTGTGTGTGGCGTTGGACGCAAGCCCCATCCGTGTGGTTGGCACTCGTCAGCGCGCTCTCTTTAGGTGGCGTGTTGCTCTCCAAACCTTCGGGGATCATCTGGGGTGGCTTTATCGCCCTGGTCATTTTCAATCCCCTCCGCTTATACCGCCGGAGACAAGTAAATTTGCGCGGTATATTTAGTGGGGCGGGGATTCTATTCGGCAGCGGGCTGTTGCTGTGGGCAGCTTATGGGTTCACTTGGGGACGTATCTCCACATAGCTATTCCGGTTCCCGCGCCATTATATTGGGATGGGGTGCTTAATCAGACCAGAATTGCGGACATTCGCTGGGTATATGCCTGGGGCTATCGCGGCTACAATCGCTTTTGGTGGTATTTCCCGGCAGCTTTTCTTGTCAAAACGCCGCTACCGTTTCTAATCCTACTAGCAAGCAGTCCCTTTGTACTGTTCCGACGTTCATATCGGCCCCGGCTCGTTATGGGGACGCTATTCGCGTTACTCTATACCAGTATTGCGATCACTACAGGCCCAAATATCGGCTATCGGCATCTATTACCTCTACAACCTTTTTTGTGTATCTTGGGGGGAGAGTCGGGGTGGCAGTGGCTCCGGGGCGGGTACACCGGACGGTGGTTGCGATGGGCGTTGATGGCCGTATGTATAGGCTGGCATATAACCGGCACGCTACGGCTCTGGCCCAACGAATTGGCCTTTTTCAATGGATTGATAGGCGGCCCCGACAAAGGGTATCTCTACCTGGTCGATTCCAACCTGGATTGGGGGCAGATGTCTGCTGAGACAGTGGCCGAAGTGGCGCGGCGTTACACCGATGTGCAACCTGTGCCCCCTAGTCGCAGATGGCGACCTGACCCTGGACACTATCTGATCACGGCTTTGGCGTTGCAAGGATTGAGCGAATCCGGCCCGTTTGCTTACGAGTGGTTTCGGCATAGCGAACCAGAAGCAATTATCGAGCACACCCTGCTGGTCTATCGCGTAGCATCTTTTGATGTCACCTGGTTTGCGCAATGTGCCACGCATGCCGTGCCACTGGCAAGCGAGACGGTCTTGAAGGAGATGGATACCGCGAAATTGAGGCTTCTAACGTTCGATTGTCAGCAAACCTGGGTATATCCTCCGGGCTATGGCATCTACGGGCTTAGTTATGACCTGTACCAAGCGCCGCGCCCCACCGGACGAACGTTCCTCGCGGGCGAGCCACAGCCCCAAGATGCGTTCATAGCCGCGCATTTGGAAACCACGCGCCTGTCCTTTGATAAGCTCCACGCGGATAGTCTGCCCAGGTTTATTCTTCACGAGCTAACCCGTCGCGCAGATGGCCCGGCTATGTCTTATGCTTATGCCAGCCCGGCTTCTATACCGCCGATTAGCCTGCCCCAGACTGAACCGCGGAGGCTTCCCGTGACTGTGGGAGATGATTTCCTGGCACTTGGGGCAACTTTTCGTTCCGATGATCGGCAACTTGAAGTTGAAACCTGGTGGCAGAGTAACCAGAGTGCCATCTCGCGCCCATTTTCCATCATGGCGCACTTGGTCGCAGCGGACGGCGCTGTGATCGCCGTGGCAGACGGTCTGGGCGTCTCGCCTCTAGTGCTACAGCCAGGGGATATTGTGGTGCAACGGCATAGATTCGAATTTCCCGTGCCGATACAACCGGAACTCTGGTTGAGAACCGGCATATACTGGCTGGATACAATGACGCGATGGGAAATAGACACCCACACCGATTATGACGCGCTGTATATTCCTGTCCCGATGAGGCCATAACGGCTACGACAGAATTATCCCGCACCGCAGAGAAAACGGTCACATTTAACCGCCCCCACATTCACAACAGGATGCTGAAGTACAGCAACAAGACCACCGGCGAGATCATCAGCACGCCCCCCAAGATCATCAGGGAGATCGCGCCCACGCGGGGAATTCTAATCAATCCGCGCGCCCCCCGCGCAAAGGCGTAAGCGCCAATCCCAAACAGACTCAACCCCAACTTTACAAAGACAATGGCGACCAACCATAGGGCGCTCATAATTGCCTCCTACCTACAGTATAATCAGGTATGTGATTACCAGCAACGGCGCGCACAGCATCGACACGCCCAGAAGCACCGCGACGATGCCGATGACGCGGGCCATAGTCGGAGAGGTGAACCAGCCTTCCTCATCCTGAAAACTCTGATAAAGCAGGTAGGCCCCCAAGCCCACCAGACCCAGACCGATACCCCAGGCCACCAATCCAATGACAATTGATATCATACCCATATTATGCACCTCCTTCTTCTCCTTAGTTTAATCAGACTTCCCATAGACGGCAGAAGGTACACCGGGCCTCTGCCGTCGTCGATTGTCCGCACTGCGCGCAGGTATTGAGCGTGATCTGCTCATCCTCAAAGGGCACGAACAAGCCCTCTTTTTTGGCGCGCAGAAAATTGATGTAGAACTGCATCTTGGTACCGGGCTTGGCGTGCTCCATCTGGTTGAGGGTCTGCTTGTGGGCGATGCTGGACGCGCCGACGGCGTGCGGGCACTCAGCGTGGATGTAGTCGATGCCCCGGATGAGAGCGTAGGCGGCGGTCTCGCGCTCGTAGAAGCGGTGGAACGGCTTGACCTTGCGGGCCAGGCCGGTCTCATCGGCAGGGAGGACGGGCCACTGGCGGCGCAGGTAGCCCGATTGCCAGTAGAGCACATTGCCGAGCAGCGTCGCGGCCTCGTCGTCGAGGTTGTGACCCGTCGCCAGCACCGGGTACCCCTCTTCCAGCGTGACGCGGTTCATCTCGTGGCGCTTGATGAGGCCACAGATGGCGCACGGGCGCTGAATGTCGCGCTTGCGCCGGGCGACCTCGGCGAGCGTCTCGCCATAGCACGCCGCGATGTCCACGATGATGAGGCGCGTGTCCGGGCGCGCGGCGGCGAAAGCAGCGGCCTTATGGCGGGAGGTGGCGGAGTAGGCATCGCCCGCGTCGATGCCCAGGTCGATGTAGAGGCCGTCGGCTTGATAGCCAAGCTCCAGCAGCACGTCCCACAGGGCCAGACTGTCTTTTCCGCCGGAGACTGCCACCAGCACACGCTCAGAATGGCCGAACATCCGGTGGCTGCGGATAGTGCGCGAGGTCTGCTTCACCACCCACGCCGGGAAGTGCGCAGCGCAGAAGGCCAGCCGGTGCTGGCGCATGTGGATGGCGGCGGGGGCCGCGCACTGACGACACTGGCGCACGGGCCTACCCCCCCGAAATCACATCGACGATTTTCACCTCATCGTCGGGTTCAAGGGTCTGGTCTTCGGCCACCAACTGGCCGTTGCGGACGACCAGCACGCTTTCGGGCAGCACGTCGATGCGGCGCAAAAGCGTCGTGACCTTCACGGGTTTGTCAAACTGCCAGCTTTGCTCTCGATAAACGACATTCATCAGATTCCCTCCACCGATTGGCGCACTTGGACAGGCGAAAGCGGGGGCAGCACCGGCCCCCGCTTTGAGTCGTCCTATAGTTCGCTCGGTTACGCCTCCGCGCTGAAGCGCGATTCCAGCTTTTCTAACAACTCCGCCGCCTCGACGAGCTTATCCAGGGGATTCTCGTCGCCGGTGAAGTACCGGTAGTCGCACGGCATAATATCCAGCCGCTTGACCAGCGTTTTATTGTGCTTGCGCACCGTTTCCGCAGAGACGCTGTATTGCGACGCCAGTTGATTCAGCGGCGCGTCGTGCAGGTTGACCTTGCGGACGGTGTAATCCAGCGCCGCAGACCACGCTTCGGGCTTGGGCATCGCCATCGGATCCTCACCCAACGCGATACGGAACTCCATCCACATCTGGATGGCCGCGCCGATCATGTCGATGGGCATCTTGGACGCGGACATTTTCTCCGTCAGGTGCTCCTCGATGGGATCCATCCCGCTGGCAAAGAGCTGTTGGATGCGCTCGGCCACCTCAGAATCAGGCATCAGGCGCAGGTAATTCGCCAGAGAGCGCAACGCCCGGTCAAAATCCCCGGCGCGCGAAAGAATCTGCGCCAGACTCATATGATAAGGCGCGTTATTGGGGAAAATTTTCAATGCGCCTTCGAGATAGCTTACCGCTTCATCGACTTCCCAGCGGTTATAGGCTTCCATCGCGTCTTGATAAAGCGCCTCGGCTTTCTTGCGCTCCGCTACACTGGGTTGACTCGAGCTCATTGTCGCCTCCATAGAAGAGATTCCGTATATATCCCCATTATATCAGTTTTACGGCCTATGCCAACCACTCGCTTTCTTTCACGTATAATGTTACCGAAGTAACATGGTGATTCCAAATGATAATGTTACCGAACAGGAGACACTATGCCCGTATTAGAACCAATGAAAATCGAAGAACGCTACCAATATC
>SLSP01000331.1 GCA_007130345.1 Thermoflexales bacterium | reverse complement strand
GGGACAGGCGTGGATGTGGGCACGACTTGCGTTGGGGTCGCGGTGGGCGCAGGAGTTGCTGTTGCGCAACCGGCCAAAATCAAAACGAGCAGCCATACCCGTAGATGTTCAAATTTCATCACAAGCCTCTTCGTAAATGGCAAACGGCAAAATTAGCTCTCTGCGACTTTGCGTAGGTTTAGAGTAGGGTAAAACTTCAGTTTTGTGAGCAAAAAGCTCGGAGTCCCCGTCTCGGGGACGGTTTCGGCGAGCATCGAGATGCTTAGACGCCCCCGGGGACGGGGGCTTGGCGCCTGCTCATAAGACTGATCTGTTACGGAGTAGGATGTCGCCGGGTTCACGGCGCGACCCGGTAGATGCTCACGCCCTGATGCTCGTAAATCCTGGGGAACATCGCCTCGAATTTTGCCAGCCCTTCCTCCGGATAGGTCGCTATTTCCAGCGGGCCGACGTAGACGTACTCGACGCCGTACTCCCGCAGCAGGGCCAGGGCCAGCGCGTGCTCCGGCGTGCTGTAGATGATGGCAATGTCCTGCTCCCGCGCCGCCGGTTCAACGTAGTTGCCGCGCCATTGCCGCTGATGCCCGGCCCAGCCGAGCACAGTCGGCAGGCCCGTGAACGCCGAGACGCGCCCTTCGTAGACGTAGGCGCGATGTTGCGCGCCGGGGGTTTCCAGGATGACGGGGATGCCTTCCACCATCGTGTTCAGCCAATAGAACGCGGCATAATCCGCCGGATGCGCTGCCGCCAGCCACGCCGCCCCGTCCAGCGTCCAGGGCGTGCCGTTTTCTCTGGCCCGCGCCGGGATGGCAAAGGCTGTGTAGACCAGGCCCGCCGCCAATCCGAGCGCGGCGAGGCCGGACAGCAGCCACGCGAAGCCGCCGCGCTCCCGCGCCGCGCGCAGCCAGCGGGCCAGTTGCCACGCGCCCGCCAGGCTCCATAACACCCACGCCTGGAAGTAGAACTTGAAGATGGTGTTCATCCGCGTCATAAAAACATCCTGGAGATAGACGAACTCCGGCCCCAGGGTGAGCAACATCCCCACCAGCGCCAACAGCAGCGGGTAGCCCACGGATTCCGGCAGCGGGGCTTCGCGCTCGCGCCCCGCCATCGCCAGTGCCGCCGTCCCCACGCCGAGCGCGAGCAACAGCGCAGTCCACGGGTTCAGCAGCCGGTCGATCAAGGCTTGGCGGATAAGCTCCGGCGGCCACGCAATCCCCTGGATGGCCTCGCCGCGCAGCGCGGCGCGCAGATAAGGCAGCGCGGTTGGGAGGCCCACCAGCCATCCCACCAACGCGACACCCGCCAGGATGCCGAGGCCGGCCACGAGCGCGTGATGCCAGCGGATGCACGTGGCGCGGGCCGCCGTCACCACTACGCCAGCGAGGGGCAGCAGCAGCGGGAGAAACATCACGGTGAAGTGCGGCAGCCGCGTGGCGTGGAAGAGGTTGGGCAACACGCCCCCGGCCTGCGAGCGCAGCGCCCACCAGAATGGCGCGTAGCAGAGCATGCTCAGCACGCCGAGCGCGACGGCGTCGGGCAGCAGCGCCGCCAGCGATTCGAGGAGCGGCGGCCACGTCGCGTCTTCGGCAGGGGGGGCCTGCCGCGCGTGGGCCAGCACCAGCGCGCCCACGACCAGCGCCCAGTAGATGGGGAAATCCCACGTATTGAGGAATCCGAGCGCGCCGAGCACTACCGCGTATCCCGCCAACGGCGCGAGCCGCCGGGCGATGGCCTCCGGCGTCCATGCCAGCGCGGGCAGCGACTGCCGCCGGTAGATGTCGAGCGCCAGGGCCACCACCAGCAGCACGAAGGGCAGCGCCAGGACGTGCGGGTGCATATCGCCGAGCGTGAAGCTGAACGCGGGGAACTCGTCGATGATGGTGATGGCCGCGCCGTCGGGCGCGTAGTCGCGCAGCGTGCGCGACGCCTGCCACCACCAGAAGAAGCGTTGCGGCATCCACGAGAAGGGCGGGGTCGGCGCTTCGGTCAAATGTGTGAGGTCGAGCCAGCGCCAGAAGCCGGGCCACAGCAGCCCGCGCGCGTGGAGCACCTCCATCAAGCCCTGGGCGTTGCCCACCAGGAGCAGCATCAGCGGGGCCAGCAGAGGACGGAGCGCGTCCCGACGTTCCAGCAGGTCGTAGACGATGCCGTAGGCCACGGTCGCCGCCATCGCAAACCACCCCGCCGCCCCCAGGTTGAAGGCCACCGTCGCGGTGACGCCAGAAACGCGCGTCACCATCCCCAGGAGCAGATAGCCCAGGTAATAGTAGGAGATGGCGAACCCAGAGAGCCAGGGGTCGTGCGGCGGGAGCGTGGGGGAGCGCAGCACGGCGTTGAGGAAGGCGATTTCCATCCACTTTTCGCCGCCGGCGGTCTGGATTTGCGGCTGCGAGGCGCGCACCAGCGCCCACAGCGCCAGCGCGCCCAAGAAGAGCAGTTCCGTCACCAGCACCATTCCGCGATGCTCGCGCCACCAGACGCGCGCGGCGGGCCATTGCCCTCGCATCCGCTGTCCGCGCATCCGCCACACGCCGAGTGCAACGAGCAGCGCGGCGGCCATCAGCACGCCGCCGGTGGTATTGCCCCACAACCGCGTGATGCCGCCCCACCAAAAGATCGCGCCGCTCAACAGCAGGCCAAACGCCTTGCTCGCCGCGTAGCCCCGCGAGGGCAGGCGGCGCATCCAGCTAAACGCCAGCGGCCATCCGGCTGCGGCGAAGAGTTGGAGCGTGAGATACCAGGATAGGATTGGGATGAGCATAGGGTAGTCCTTCAAATCAACAAGTTTCTCCAGACCTGACAGGTTTTAGAAACCTGTCAGGTCTACGTTTTTACGTGAGGCATACTTGGCTCTCCTGAAAAAAGCCCAAAAATCCGATTTTTCCACACGCGACCTACTACCCATATGAAGTTCGCACGCGGAAAATCTATCTGTAGTATCAAGTTTCTAAAAAATCGGATTTTTAAGGGTTCTTTCAACAGAGTCATACTTCGCAGTAGCGCAAAACTAACCCTGTGACAAGAAGAAGTCCCCGGTTGATTTCAAGCATGGACACGGATTTACACGGAAAAACACGGATTTTTTGGGTTTTATCCGTGAAATCTGTGTTCATCCGTGTCCCAAACAGGGTGACTTTTGCGGTATTGCCATACTTCTGTCTTCTCCCCGCAACGCCTCGATCTCGGCGTGCAGGGCGTCTCGGCGCTGCCCCGGGGCCGGAAGTTGTCGCGTGAGCGTCACAATGTACGTAAACCCTACACTGTAGCAGTATAGCACAAACCAACCATTTGTCAGAGACCGGGTCTAACGTCCCACAGCCCCCTCCCCGGTTGCACTACTCGCCCAGATGAGTAAAATGGGAGTGTATAATGACCCATCAAGCGTTATGCGTCAAACGTCAAAACCCTTGCCATTCGCAAATTTCCCATAAGGAGTTTCTCTTGACCCCACAAGAGTTTGTCACCAAATGGAAGCACGCCACGCTGAAGGAAAGTTCTGCCGCGCAGTCGCACTTTAACGACTTGTGCGCCTTGATCGGCCACCCCACGCCGACGGAGGCCGATCCCACCGGCGCGACGTTTACGTTCGAGGCCGGGGCCGCCAAGCAGGGCGGCGGCCAGGGCTGGGCCGACGTGTGGAAGCACGGCCACTTCGCCTGGGAGTACAAGGGCAAGCACGCCGACCTCGACCGCGCTTATGACCAACTGCTCCAATACCGCGAGGCGCTCCACAATCCCCCGCTCCTCATCGTGTGCGATCTGGAAACCATCGTCATCCACACCAACTTCACCAACACGGTGAAGCGCGTCTACACCCTCACGCTGAAGGATTTGCTCAAACCGAAGAAGCTGGACATCCTGCGCGACGCCTTCTACAATCCGCGCGCGCTCCGCAACCCACAGACGCCGGAGCAGATGACGCGCGAGGCCGCCACAGAGTTCGCCCGCCTGGCCGACGCGCTGCGCCAATCTGGAGCCGCCGCCGATGCCCGCGCCCACTTCCTCATCCGCCTGATCTTCTGCTTCTTTGCCGAGGATACCGGCCTGCTGCCCACCGGCCTTTTCTCGCGCCTGATCAGGAACACGCGCCGCCGGCCTGTCGCCTTCGAGCAACAACTCGCGCTGTTGTTCGCCGCGATGAGTACCGGGGGCTGGTTCGGCGCGGACGAAATCCGCCACTTCGACGGGCGGCTCTTCGATGACGCCGCCACCTTGCCGCTGGATATGGACGGTATGCGCATCCTGGCCGACGTGAGCCGGCTGAATTGGGCCAGTATCGAACCGTCTATCTTCGGCACACTGTTCGAGCGCAGCCTTGACCCAGGCAAGCGCGCGCAGTTGGGCGCGCACTACACCAGCCGCGCGGACATCCTGCTGCTGGTGGAACCGGTGCTGATGACGCCTCTGCGCCGCCGATGGGACGCCGTGCAGGCCGAGGCGCGCGCCCTGGCCGAAAAGCACGCCACCGCGCCAACCCACGCGGCCCAGGAGATCACCGAACTCTTGCAAGGCTTCACCCACGAGCTATCCCAAATCCGCATCCTCGATCCCGCGTGCGGCAGCGGCAACTTCCTCTATGTGGCCTTGCGCCTGCTGCTGGATTTGGAGAAAGAGGTCATCACGCTGGCCGGGCAACTGGGCGCGGGCGGTTTCTTCCCCACCGTCAGGCCGGAACAACTGCGCGGCATCGAGGTGAACGCCTACGCCTACGAACTGGCTCAAATCACGCTCTGGATTGGCTACATCCAATGGCTGCGCGACAACGGCTTCGGATTCCCCACGGAACCCATCCTCAAACCCCTCGATAACGTCTGGCAGCAGGACGCGATCTTGAGTCACACGGCAAATGGGCAACCGTCCGAACCGACCTGGCCCACCGCTGACATCATCGTGAGCAACCCGCCGTTCCTGGGCGGCAACAAAATCCGGGCGGAGTTGGGGGATGCCTATGTGGACACACTCTTCGCGCTTTACAATGGGCGCGTGCCGGCCTCGGCAGATTTGGTCTGCTATTGGTTCGAGCGCGCGCGGGCCTTGATTGCCGCCGGAAAGGTGCGCCGTGTCGGGCTGCTGGCGACACAAGCCATACGGGGCGGGGCAAATCGCGTGGTCTTGGAGCGCATCAAGGAAACGGGGGACATCTTCTGGGCACAATCTGACCGCGAGTGGGTTTTGGAAGGCGCTAACGTGCGCGTCTCGATGGTGGCGTTTGATAACGGGACAGAAACTGAGCGCGAGTTGGATGGTGAGCCAGTAGAAGTTATCAATCCCGATCTGACTTCGCATCTGAATTTGACAATTGCTCTCAAACTCGCAGAAAACGCCGATCTCTGTTTCCGGCCCGATGAAAAAGGCGGGCCATTCGACATTCCAGAAGCCGTCGCCCACGAGATGCTGGCCGCCCCGCGTAACCCCAACGGTCGCCCTAACGCGGATGTCGTGCGCCCCTATATGAATGCGCGTGATATTACACGAGGTTCGCGCAATATGTGGATTATTGATTTCGGTTGTGATATGTCAATGGAAGATGCCTCACTATATGAACTTCCATTTGAATACGTCAAGAAACACGTTAAGCCAGTCCGGGCAACCAATAACATAAAGCGCTTGCGTGAACAATGGTGGATTCATCGTATCCCTGGATGCGCTATTCGCGTGGTTATAGCCCGTCTGACACGCATCATAGCCACACCACGAGTATCAAAACATCGACTCTTCGTCTGGTTGAGTAGCGACATTATCCCGGATTGTTCCACCTACATTTTCGCCCGCGAGGACGACTACTTCTTCGGCATCCTCCACTCGCGCCCCCACGAACTCTGGGCCTTGCGGCAGGGCACGGCACTGGAAGACCGTCCGCGCTACACGCCCACCACCACCTTCGAGACCTTCCCCTTCCCGTGGCCGCCGGGCCAAGAGCCGGATGACGATCCCCGCGTCGAGGCCATCGCCGCCGCCGCCCGCGATCTCGTCGAAAAGCGCGACCGCTGGCTCAATCCAGAAACGCTCTTCGCCACCAAGATGAAAAAGCGCACGCTCACCAACCTCTACAATCAGCGCCCCACCTGGCTCGAAATGGCGCACGCCAAACTCGACGCCGCCGTCCTCGCCGCCTACGGCTGGCCCGAAGACGTGAGCGACGACGACCTCCTCGCTCGCCTCCTCGCCCTCAACCTGGAGCGGGCGTGGCAATGACGTAGATGCGCAACACGAAACCGACCCATCAAGGAGGAGCTAATGACCACCGTACAGCTTTCTATGAACGTACCCCGGAGCGTATTTTCAGCCTTACGCCAAGACCCGGAGCATTTTATGTCCGAAATGCGCCTGGCCGCCGCCGTGAAATGGTACGAAATGCGCCAACTCTCCCAAGCCAAAGCCGCCGAAGTCGCCGGGCTATCGCGGGGCGACTTCCTCACCGCCCTGGCGCGGTTCGACGTGACACCTTTCCAATACGACGCGGATGAAATCGTCGCGGAG
>SLSP01000079.1 GCA_007130345.1 Thermoflexales bacterium | reverse complement strand
CGTGCTCATAAAACTGGTTGGTTACTACATCTAGCCGGACGGCGGACACACCGCTGCCGGTATGAAACTGAGCGCGTCAACGAACCCCGCGTTGATTTTATCATATACCGCGTAGCGCACGGCCGGCGTCTGGGTGTCGGCACCGCCAATGGTGCCGACGGGTTGGCCCGCTTCGACAACGCCGGGCGCGACCGCATACGAACGCAACCCGGCAAGCCACACAATCCACACATCGTTCTCGATGCGCACTGAGAGGTTGCCGCGACCGTCCGCATACCGGGTCAGGCTCCCCTGCATCGGCGCTATTACCGCCGAGGGCTGCGCTGTTGCCAGATCGATGCCCGGCAAGAGACCACACGTCAGCGGCCCGGCCTGGCTCGGCGGGATGAGCAAGGGGCTGAGCCTGGGGCGCAGGGCGGGATCGCCGCTGTGGGGCACGACCAGACAGTCGGTGACTTGCGGCTGCCGGCACATGCTTGGGTTCTCTATGGTGTCCAATACCACGTCACTCGGTCGGGTGGCCTGGCGTTGCAGCCAGAGTTTATCCCACGCCTCTTGTACCAGCATAGCCGGAGCCTGGATCGCGGGCGGGGCTTGGGGATCGCGGCGTTGCGCCAGTTGGGATTGGATGGCGAGATGCACCGGCCAGGCCCCCAGGGCGGTTAAGCGATACTGTCGCCCGTGAATGTCCGTCAGGATCATATTTTGATGGGCCGCGTCGTATCCGTTCATCACATAAGCCGACTCGCGGGGGTGCATCCGCGTGCGTGGGCCGGCGTTGTAATAGAGATAACACCGCTTGAGGGTGTAGGGATCCGTCGTCGTGTAGCGGATGTCCGGGCAGAATTCTTTGAAGGTGCGTGCTCCCAGGCGCAATTGATAGGCCACCTCCCACGCATCGATGGGGCCTTCTGGGAAACAAGGTAATGCGCCAGTCGCTACGGCGGTATGGAGACCCATGATCCCCTCACAGTTGCTCGGATTGCGAGTCTGCAATCCCTGCTCTTTATACCACAATACCAACGGAACGATAGGGGGCACATCTTCCAAATAGGCGATGAGTTGCGATGTGCTGGCCCATTGCTCTACGGTCATCTGTTGGGCGGTTGATAAATAATACCGCTCGCTCCATATAGCCTGACTGCCGACGCTGATGCCGAGGGGGAGCGTGATAAACAGAATAGTGTCCGTCACGCCCAAAAACGCGGCTCTCAACATCGCGCGGAATTGCACCTTGAAGAAGGGCACGGCGTAGATTTGGAGCCATTCGATCAGCCAACCGGGTAGAAAACTCGTTAAAAACTCCATTGTGGTAAGGCTAACCCGACAGGGTATCCCTTTGCAAGCGCATCATCTCAACAGTTCCCACTATCCTTTATTGAGTCCCTTGAAAAAAGTCCAAAAATCCGATTTTTTCACACGCAACCTACTTCATATATGAAATTCGCACGCGAAAAATCTATATCTTGTATCAAGTCTCTAAAAAATCGGATTTTTTAGGGTTCTTTCAGTAGAGTCTTTATTGTAATCCGGGTATCGAAGAAGTCAAAATTTATGCGATTCCCTGGCCTTCAAAGCCCAGATGGGGGCGGGTGTTTGCTTGTACCTATTTATTTTACTCGCTACATTGATACATTGCAAGTGCGTTAGTGTGTTTTGTGGAACGGTCGGGCCGCGTCAGGTTATAACTCTATTATAACTTTTCTTTGGTCAATTGGCAACTGCGACGCATCGTGGGACGCGCTCAACGCCTCGCGGGAATTATCCATTTTCCCGGGGTCATGGTACAATGCTTTTGTAAGTCAGGCGTTTGACATTCTCATATAGAAAGGTTTAGGTGGTCATATAGTGATGACACAAGAGACACACGCGATTGTAGATGATTTGGAAGCCCTCTTGCGGGTCTTGCCCCAGGAATTGCTGCACGAACTGCATCAAATCAACCGCCGGGATGAATTGTTGGAGGTGATTCTGGATTTGGGCCGGGTGCCCACCGCCCGCTACGTGGATCGAGAAGTCGTGCTGCTGGCGCGTGAAGTCACCCGCGAGGACGTGGATTACGTCGTGGGGCGGGTGGGCGACTTCGACGCCGATAACCGCGCGGGCATCCCGCGCACCTTGCACCGCATCGCGGCGATTCGCAATCGGAGAGGGGATGTGGTGGGCCTGACGTGCCGGGTGGGGCGCGCGGTTTACGGCACCATCACTATCATTCAAGACCTCATCGAATCCGGGAAGAGCGTGCTGCTGTTGGGCCGCCCCGCCGTTGGCAAGACCACGATGCTGCGCGAGGCGGCGCGGGTGTTGGCCGACAAGAAGCGCGTGATTATCGTGGATACCTCCAATGAAATCGCCGGGGATGGCGACATCCCGCATCCGGCCATCGGGCGCGCGCGGCGGATGCAGGTGGCGATGCCCAGCTTGCAGCACGAGGTGATGATCGAGGCGGTGGAGAATCACAATCCAGAGGTCATCGTCATCGACGAGATCGGGCGCGAGTTGGAGGCAATGGCCGCCCGCACCATCGCCGAGCGCGGCGTGCAGTTGATCGCCACCGCGCACGGCAACACGCTGGATAACTTGCTGCTCAATCCCACCTTGTCTGATCTGGTGGGCGGCATCGAGAGCGTGACCCTATCCGACGAAGAGGCCCGCCGGCGCGGCACGCAGAAGACGGTCTTGGAACGGCGTGCTCCACCCACTTTCGATGTGCTGGTGGAGATTCAGGATCGCCAGAAGGTGCTGGTGCGCGATGACGTGCAGCAAGCGGTGGATGCCCTGTTGCGCGGCCACGCCTTCCCGGAAGAAGTGCGTTCCCGTGATGCCGCGGGTGAAATCCAGCGCGAGCAAGTGCGCGGCGGCGGCGAGTCCGACGACCTATCGCGTTCCGTGCCCCGCGAGGCCGAAAGGCGAGACCGTAGTCTCAAATCGCGCCAGAAGATCAGGGAACAGGTGATTTATCCCTTTGGCGTGGCGCGCAACAGGTTGCTGCGTGCCGCGCAGAGCTTGCGCGTGCCGGTTCACATTGTAGATACGTTGAAAGAGGCTGGGGTCTTTGTGACGACCAAGCAGTATTATCGCAAGCGGCCCAAAATCGTGCTGGAAGCCGAGCGCAAGGGCGTGCCGGTCTACGTGTTGCGGGCCAATACGGTAGCGCAGATGGAGAACTTCCTGGCCGATCTGTTTGAACTGCACGGAGAATCCGCTGATCCCTTTGCTCGGGCGATGTCGGAAACAGAACATGCCATCGAGCGCGTGCTCTCTGGCGCGGAGTACGTCAACCTATCGCCGCAGAATGCTTTCATCCGCCGGCAACAGCATCAATTGATTGAGGACGCCAAGCTCGCCTCGCGCTCCTATGGTCGGGAACCGCATCGCAATGTGCGGGTCCTTCGAGAGGAATAACGCGGCTGCCTGTTTGTCAAGCGTGAAAGGCACAAGGTTTTGACGCATGACGTTTGACGCCTGCCGAAGGAGTCTATATGGAATCCCCCAAAAACCTGCTGGTGATGAGCGATTTGCATCTCAACGAAGGCTGGATCGCGGAACTGGGCGACTATTCGCCCCGCGAAGATTTCTACTTCGACGATGACCTCTTCGCGCTGTTGCGTCATCACCACGCCCTGTGCGCCGAACCGCGCTATGGCGGGCATCCGTGGCTGATCATCTTCAACGGGGATACCTTCGATTTCGATCAGGTGGTCGCGCTGCCGCAGGAAGGCGAGGAGTTGTTGCGCGTCTGTGGCGTCGCCACCCACGCGGAGTTGGGGAAGCGCGCGCGATTCGGTTTGAGCACATCCCCCTCAGAATCGCGCTGGAAGATGCAGTGCATCGCGCGCGGGCATCCGCATTTCTTCGCCGCGCTCGGATGGTTTATCGCGCACGGGCATCAAGTGCTGTTTATCAAGGGCAACCACGATGTCGAGTTGCACTGGCCCGAGGTGCGCGCGGAGGCGCGGTGTTGTGTGTTGCGCGCCTATCGAGCGTACCAGCAGCAGCATCCTGACGCGCCCCCTCTGAGCGCGGCGGACGTGCGCGCCAACTTGCGCTTCGAACCCTGGTTCTATTATGATGCGTATCTGCGCGTTTACGTGGAGCACGGCGGGCAGTACGAACCGACCAATCACTTTGCCAACTACCTCGATCCGGTGTTGCCGCAGCCGCCGCCGCGCATCGATATGCCTGACGGGATGGCGCTCACGCGCTATGTCCTCAATCGCCTGGAAACCGAGTATCCCTATGTCGATAACGTGCGGCCCATCACGCGGGCCTTCGCGTGGATGTTTGCGGATAATCCCCTGCGGGCCACCCGCGCCTTCTTGGGGCGGGCGCGTGACCTGGCGATTGGCTGGACTTATATGTTGCGCAAGCGGCGGCACGCCACGAATGGCGCGGAGGCGGCGGGGCCATCCGTGCCACGCGAGCGACACAACATCCCGGCACCGTTGGTGGGCGATATCAAGGACGCGGCGCGGACGCGGGCGCAGTTCTCGTTGCGGGAATGGAGTGGGGTGCTGATAGATCAGGGCTTACTCGGCGGCCTGACGCTGCTTGGCCTGGCCTCTGCCGGGATGGGCCTGGTCAAACTGACGCGACGCGACACGTCACGCCAGGCCGCGCGCTACTTCCTGGTCGCGATGGGCCTGCTCAATGTGGGGCACCTGTGGTCGGAGGTGGTCAACGACGATCTGCGCCTCGACTATATGCCCAACGTGGCGGCGGATTTGGCGGAACGCTTCCGCGCGTATCCGTTTCCCTTGCGGGCCATTCTTTTGGGACATAGCCACATTGCGCGTCGGGTCTGGCTCGCCACAGAGCAGATGTGGATGGTGAACACGGGAACGTGGATTCCCATGTTGGTACAGCGTCCTCAAGACTGGGAACGGCATCTGACGTTTGCCCGGCTCGCCAGTGGCAGCGTCGCGGACGTTGAGACGCCGCCGGAAATCCTGGAGTGGCATCCAGAGACGGACACGGTGCTCCCGCTCGATGACACGCGGTTGGCCTAGAGGAGAGTTTTTATGCCTGATGAAGCGGTGCTGATGGAATGTGCGCACAGCATTATCGACGTGGTGCCTCGGCTGACGCGCTTGATGAGCAAGGACTTGCGCTTGCACAGTTCGGGCCTCTTCACCTCCTCGCAGTTTCGGGTGATGGTGCGCCTCTTCCGCGAGGGGCCGCAATGCCTTTCGCGGTTGGCGGAATATATGGGCGTTTCGCTGCCCACCATGTCCAAGCTGGTGCCGGGGCTGGAGTCGCGGGGGCTGATTTCCCGGCACCGTGATCCCCAAGATCGCCGGCGCGTGCTGTTGGCGCTGACCGATGCGGGCGTCGAGGCGTATACGTCGCTGCTAGAATGTACGGAATCGCACATTGGAGAATGGATCAGCCATCTTTCACCGGCAGAATGTCACGACATCGTCGCGGCATTGGCGATCCTGGATCAAGCGTTCGCCCAAGTCGAGTTGCCGGAATCGTATGAGGCTGAGGACTGCTCGGCTTCGCGTGAGGAGGTAGCCTGATGGTGAAGGTTGCAGTAGCACAGATGGATCCCCGGCTCGGCGAACTCGCGCGCAATCGCCAGCAGATCGTGGCGATATTGCGCGAGGCGGCGGAGCGCGGCGCGGCATTGATCGTCTTCCCGGAGTGCGCGACTTCCGGCTATGGCTTCGCCGATCTGGAAGCGGGCTACGCGGCGGCAGAACCGGTGCCCGGCCCGACTACCGAATTGCTTTCGCAACAGTGCGTCGAGTTGGGCGTGTACGTCGTGGTGGGATTGCTGGAGCGCTTTGGCGCAGAAGGCATCTACAACACGGCGGTGCTCGTCGGGCCGGAGGGCCTGGTGGGATATTACCGCAAGGCGCACTTGCCGCTCCTGGGCATAGATCGCTTCACGCTGCCCGGCGATACCGGCTTCCCGGTCTGGGAGACGGCGGTGGGCCGCGTGGGAATCGCAATCTGCTACGACTTGCGCTTCCCGGAGACGCTGCGGGCGTTGGCGTTGGCCGGGGCCGACATCGTGGCCTTGCCCACCAACTGGCCCGATGGTTCGCAGAACGCGCCGGAATTTGTCACGCGGACGCGCGCGTTAGAAAACCGCGTCTTTTTGCTGGCGTGCAATCGCTGCGGCGAAGAGAGCAGCTTCTGGTTCTTTGGGCATAGCCAGATCACCGATCCGCGCGGGCGCGTGCTGGCCGAAGTCGGTGCCGAGGCGGCCATCGGGTATGCCGACATCGATCCGGCAAAAGCGCGCGAGAAGCGCATCGTATTGCGGCCCGATGCGTTTGAAATGGACACCTTTGGCGACCGCCGCCCCGATCTCTATGGCCCACTGGCGCAAATCGATAGGTTAGACACATCTCACCCATAACGTAGGAGAATCTAATGACCGAAGAAAAGACCCCCAAGACCGTATCTCAGAGCGATGTCAAAGTGCCGTGCGAGGTTTACTCGCGCATCGTCGGCTACCTGCGCCCCGTCCAGAACTG
>SLSP01000517.1 GCA_007130345.1 Thermoflexales bacterium | reverse complement strand
GCTTGAGCGCGTGCGCGTCAGCATCATAGAGGTAGATGTGCGCGTGGTAGAGGTCGAAGCGCTCTTTGGTCAATTCGGAGACTTGCAGCAATAGCTCCTGCGGGTCGAGGCTGGCGGCGGCAGCCGTGCCTACCTCGGCAACGGTCTGTAGCTCGGCAGCGCGCTTCTCAGTGGACTCGCGGGCGGCGATCTCGTCGGTGATGTCGCGGAACGTGACCACCGCGCCGAGGATCGTGCCGTCGTCGTCTTTGATGGGCGTGCTGGTGTAGGCCACCGGGAAGCTGTGCCCGTCCTTGTGCCAGTAGATCTCGTCCTCGCCCGCGTGGGTTTCCCCATCCCGGTAAGCGGCATAGACTCTACATTCTTCGGCGGGGTAGGGGCTGCCGTCGGCGCGGTGATGGTGGATCAGGTCGTGGTGCATCCCGCCGAGGAGTTCCTCTTCGGCGTAGCCGAGCATCTTGAGGGCCGCCGGGTTGATGAAGACGGTGACGCCATGCTGATCGACGCCGTAGATACCCTCGGCGGCGGAGTCCAGCACCAGTTGGTTCCGGCGGGCCAGGCTGCGAATCTCGGTCTGGATAGCCTCCTGTTGCGTGAAGAGGCGCGCGTTTTCCAACGCGGTGGCGACCTGTCCGGCGAGCGTGGCGAAGGTGTCGCGCTCCGCCGGGCCAAAGCGTTCGGGCAGATCGTCCTGGATGTCGAGAACGCCCAGGACGTTGTTGCCGACAACCAGCGGCACGGCCAACTCGGAGCGGGTCTGGGGGAGGAGGGGATTGGGGAAAAAGTCAGATTCCAGCGCGGTATCCATAACGGTCTGCACCACGCGCTCGCGGGCGGCGCGAGCGACCAGGCTATGCTCGCGTTCCAGCGGGATAGCGTGCCCGCGCTCCTTGAGCACGCGCCCCACTTCGCCGGATCCGGCGCGCACAACGAGGTTCTGCTTCGCGTCGTCCAGCAAGTAGATGTGCGCGTGGTAGAAGCCGAAGCGACTGCGCAGCAGTTCCACCACCTCGTTGAGCAGATTTTCGGGGTCGAGGATGGTGCTGATGCGCCGCCCGATCTCGGCAGCGGTGGCTAACTGCGTGGTGAAGACGGTCAGCGATTCGGTCTTCTCGGAGATGTCGGTGAACAGTTGCGCGTTCTGGAACATCAGCCCGATCTGGCCGACCATCGTTTCGTACAAGCTGATGGCATCCTCGGTGAAGACGCCGGCCTCGCGGCTCTGGATGTCCAGCGCGCCGACGGTCTGGTCGTTGACCTTGAGCGGCACGACCAACTCGGAGCGCGTGTCGGGCAGGAGGGGGTTGGCGAGGAAGTTGGGGTCTTCTTTCACGTCGGGGACTAACACGGACTCGCCTTCCTTGATGGCCGAAGTCACCAGCGAGGTGCGTTCCATCGGGATGGCGTGTTTGCGTGCCAGGAGTTGCTGCCCGGCAAAGCCCGTGCTCTGCTTGAGGATGGCGTTTTCGCCGGCGTCGTCCAGCAGATACATTTGGACGTGGTAGAGGTTGAAGCGGTCGCGGATGAGATTCACGACCATCGAGAGGAGTTCGTCCACGCCAAACGCGCCCCCGGCGGAGAAGACCACCTGGATGGCGCGTTGATTGGCCTCAAGTTCCTCGGTGCGGGCCTCAAGCTCACTCCCGCGGCGCTCCAGCGAAGCCAGCAAGTCCTTGAGGTTGCCCGTCATCGTCTGGAACGCCTGCGCCAGCGCGCCCACTTCATCCCGGCTTTCCACATCGATGGGCGCGTTCAGATCGCCCCCCGCCACCTGCTGCGCCACTTCCGTAAGGCGGTGAATGGGATTGGCGATGCCGCGCCCGACCGAAGTGGACGAAATCACACCCAAAACCAGCGCGCCCAACGTGACCGCGCCAATGACCAGCAGGCTGGTGTTGACGGCTTGAGTCGCGGCGTTGCGCGCGTCCGCGCGGTTTTGCACGCGGCTAGGGCGGACGTTGGCATCGAAGAAGTCGATGAAGTTGTCGGCGATCTCCTCAATTTCGGTGCGGTGGAACGTGAACGCGCGATCCATATCCCCGGCGTCCACGTAGCGCACCAGTTGAGTGAACGCGGCCTCGGCTGCTTCAAGCTGCTGATTCAGGTCGATGCGGTATTCTTCTTCCTGCGCGCTCAAGGGCAGGTCACTCAGGCGAGCGAGGCCGCTTCTCCATAGGAGTTGCCCCTGGTTCAACTGCGATAGGGCTAAAGGGCTTTGGGTGGCTAGATAATCGGCCTCGCCTTCGCGGGCGATAAAGAAGCCCAGTTGTACGTCGTGAAACGCTTGCGTGATCTCCGACTGCAACAGCAGGCTGTTGATTTGCCGGTCGATGGCGCGCAAGTTCAAATAGGCGGTCAGCGAAAGCACGACGATCAGGACGACGAAAATGCCGAAGCCGAGGGCAATTTTCTTCCCGATAGTCCAGTTCGCGTTGCGCAGAAATGAGGGTGCGTCTGATTTGGTCATCTTGGACTCCCTTATGAATGATGAATGGCGGATAGCAAATGGCTCAACACGGCGGGGCTGTGTTGTGTCAGACAGGCCAAGACCCCGCCGCAGCGGGGCGTGGCTAGGTTTTTAGGGTAGGCCGGCAATCCTCCTTGTGGAAATCGGTAAATGGCAAATGGCAGCCGCGCGCTTAATCCGTGCCGATGTTGGCATCGCCCAGGGATTCCAGTGCGGCGTCGCGGATGTCGGAAAGGCGCACGGGCTTGTCGAGGACGCGGTTGAAAGCGGCGGCCGCGGAGGTCTCGCGTATCAGGTGGTTGCTGTAGGCCGTCACCATGATGATGCTGGTGGTGGGCGAAAGCCGCCGCACTTCGGTTGCCAGCATGACGCCGTTCATATCGGGCATCTTGTAATCGGTGATGAGCAGGTCGAAGGGCGCCTCTTTGAACAGGCGTAGGGCATCTGTCCCGCTGTTGGTGACGACGACCTCGCAGTTGGGCAGGCGTTCCAGGCCCTCTTGCAGCGTGAAGGCGACGAATTCTTCATCATCCACCACCAGGATGCGGCGCGTGGCCCCATCGGGTAGGGCCGGGCGACCTTCCGGGCCAACGCGGGATAACGCCGCGAACTTTAGCGTGAATTCGCTCCCGGCTCCGGGCTGGCTGGTCACTTCTAGAACGCCATGGTGGGCGTCCACCACCTGCTTCACAATGGTCATCCCCAGGCCCAACCCGCCATATTGGCGCGTCGTCGAGCCGTCGCCCTGGTGGAACGGGATCGAGAGTTGCTCAATCTCGCTCTCGTCCATGCCGATACCGGTGTCTTTGACCGAGATGCAGACTTGGTCATCCTGGCTGTAGACGCGCACTTGCACGTTGCCGCCGTTGGGCGTGAACTTGAAGGCATTTTCGAGCATACATTCGAGGGCCTCTTGCAATTGCAGCGCGTCGCCCGAAATCTGCGGCACGTCGTGGGCCAGATCGACCTCGAAGGTGATGCCGGCTTCCTGCGCGCGGTGGCGCTGGATTTCCACCATCTGCGCCACCAGCGCGGCAAGCGATAGTGGCTGCGGGATGGTCATATTGGATTGGATGGTCAGCAGGGTGCTGACGCGATCCACGATGGTCTGCATCTCCTCGGCGCGGTTCATAATCAAGAAGAGGGCTTCTTGTTGTTCGGGGGCCAGCTCGCCGAGATCGCCGGCCTGCAAGAGTTCTGCGTATCCCCTGAGCACGGTCAAGGGCGTGCGCAACTCGTGCGACACGTTGCGGATAAACGTACTGTGCATATCTTCTAAACTCTTCGGCACGATGACTCCTTTATTCGAGACCTCTATAGCTTGCATCAGACCCGCCATAACAACCTCCACCAATAATATCCGAGGGATTTTTCCCATAATATGGATGTATCATAACATAGGGCGGCGGGATGTGCCGTTAGCGTTGTGTGGACATTATGTGGCAACTGTGTTAGGAAGGCGGTAAACGTCAAACGTCAAAATCAATGCCAACGCTACTGAAAGCATCCTAAAAATCCGATTTTTTAGAAACTTGATCCTACAGATAGATTTTTCGCGTGAGAATTTCATATAGGCGGTAGGTCGCGTGTGGAAAAATCGGATTTTTGGACTTTTTAGGGGACTCTATGCGCCTTCCATAGCTGTGTAAGATGAGCATATTCTACCATAAGATTATGGTTTTGATAAATCCGTAGCCGGCGCGTGGCGCGTGTTGCCCCTTTTCGGCTCAGGGATATAATGGAGAGGCTCATCATATCAGCCAGTGAGAGAGGCATCTTTGAAACAGCATTGCATCCTTTTTCTGGTGGGACATCGTTCTACCGAGAAAAAACTACTCCCCGGATTACAGCGCCAGTACGATGTTGTCACCATGCAGACGCGGCGCGATGGTATGCGCGTCCTGGCGAATGGTCCCATCGACTTGGTGCTGTTGGATGTGCTCTCTTTGCGCTTCGATGTGCAGCGGTTTTGCGATGATATGCAACGCAGCGCGACATGTTCCGGCATTTTCTTACTGCTCGGCAAAGGCACGCGCCTGGATCAAATGCCCCGCGCTCAAGGGTATTTGCGGCACCCCTTCTCCGCGCGACAATTGTTGAGCCGCTTGGCGCGCGTACTCCCCGAACGTCGGGGCGAGATCGCTGACTGGCGGGGCTTGCGGCTGGACATTGAGCGCCATCTGCTGCTGTGGGATATGCAACAAGTCCCGTTGACGCCCAAACAAGCGGCGTTGGCGCGAGTTTTCCTACGTGTTCCGGGCGAGGTGATCTCGCGCGTTCAGTTGATGCAGGAGGTGTGGGGCACCGACTATATGGGCGATACCCGCACCCTGGATGTGCATATCCATTGGTTGCGCAAATCCCTGGTGCAAATCAACGCGCCCTTCGTGTTGGAAACCGAGCGGGGCCAGGGGTATCGGTTGGTTTCCCGTGAGGACGAGCCGTGACGCGCGGGTGGCAATGGCCCAGGTGTAGAGAGCCGGCGTTAGTTAAGGGGGATGGGAGATGACCACACAAAAGTATCACATTCAATTTGAATGTACAACGCGCGGCTTACAAAAGGAGACTGTTACTTGGTCAGAACCGAGGTCATTCGCAAACGGCTGAATAAGGTGGACGAGTACCTGCGTATCTTGTACACATTACAAGCCTACAGTCTGGCCGAGTTTTTAAGCGAGCCAGAGCGTTACGGTAGCGCCGAGCGATTCTTGTATCTGAGCATCGAAGCCCTGCTGGATATAGGTAATCACATTATTGCCGATTTAGCGTTAGGCACCGTCAATTGTTACAGCGATATTCCAGCCATTCTTGCCGAGAACGGCTACATGGATGCTGAACTGCAAGAGTTATGGATACAGATGATCGGCTTCCACAATATCCTGGTTCACGATTGCATCGCCATTGACCGCCAAATTGTTCACGCCACGCTTCAGCACAATCTCAAAGACCTGGAAGCCTTGCAACAGGTCTTCGCGCAGTTTTTATGATGCAGGTGGGCTATGCAGGAATTTGACATCGCTGCGGCGCGGCGCTATCACCGCGAGCGCGCGGAACGGGAACGGGCACGCCGTGAGGAAGATCGGCTAATCTGGCTACAGCGCGCGCGGCAAGCCGTCCAGGAACTCGCGCCACAGCACCCAGAAGTCCAGCGGGTTTACCTCTTCGGTTCGCTTACCCAGGCTGGCCGCTTTAGCCGCCGCTCGGATATTGACATTGCCCTCGTCTGTGATACGTTGGCCGCCGAGAGCGCCTTTTGGCGCGCGCTGGAATCCGCCTTGCAACGCGATGTGGATGTGCGGCCATTGACCGGCGCGGTGGCAGAAGCCGTCGCGCACACGGGAGAATTGCTCTATGCACGGTAAACTCTTTCTGTTGAACGACAGCATCCGCCGGGATATGGAAACGATTGCGGCCATCTACGCGGAGTTGGCGCGACATCCATTGACGGCGGAAGCGGATAACGACGTTTTGATCGTCATCGCTTATCATCTCAACAATCTGTACAACGCTTTTGAGAACATTTTCCAGAGCATTGCCGCCGCGTTCGAGAATTCGATAGACGCTGATGGCCGCTGGCACGCGCAACTGCTAGAACACATGCGCCTGGATGCGCGGCCTTTACGGCCGGCCGTGATTGATGACGCCGCCTATATAGCCCTGGATGAGTTGCGACGCTTCAGGCATCTGTTCCGTCACGCCTATATGGTCAACCTCGATGCGCGGCGATTACAGATTGTGTGGGATCAAGCGTTTGATTTGCAAAAAATTTACCCCGAACAGCTCACGCGCTTTATGGAGTTTGTGCAAACGCTGTTGGATGCAGAAACGTGAAGGCTATCACATCCTTGATGCGCGGGTAGAAGCATAGCGCGCTGCGACGCCTTCCCCCAGGAGAAACCTATGAGCCAACCGGCGTATCCCATTCTCGAATTTGACGCGACCCGCGAGGCCGTCATCGAACCCGGCGATCAGATCGCGCCGCGTGACGTGCCGGAGCACTGCGTCCTCTGCTTCTTCCAGGACGTGATCCGCGAGCAGATTGACG
>SLSP01000438.1 GCA_007130345.1 Thermoflexales bacterium | reverse complement strand
CGTGGCTAAGGCGATCAAGAGTGTGGTAAGTGCGGTGGGGATGTTAGCGGGTACCGCGAAAGCCGCCCTAGATATCGCCAAAGCGACGGCCAGCGCGACCAGTGCGATAGCCGTCATCGGGCTGGTGATCCAAATTGGCGTGGCCGTCGCCTTGTTCGTTATGCAGTTGGCTACCGGCGCGCTGGAATGGGGGATGGCGTTCCACCAGGCGCTCAGCGCGATGATTGCCACTATCGCCGTAGCTGTGTTCATGTTCATCCTGGCCGCAATTGTGCCGATTGGCACAATTATCGCGGCGATTATCGGGCTGATTGACGCGCTGATAGGCTTGATTTGCCACGTTTTCGACTCTCTTAAAGAGAAAGCTGCCTGGTTCTGTGATGGCATTGCCGGCAACCTGGTCAAGGCCGTCATGTGGCTGTTTTATGATACGACGACGGTGGTCAATACGGAACACCCCAACCGGATGCAGTTTGCCAATATGAACCAAGCTCTGGTTGATCCCGAAAAAGGGTATGTGGTGGGCAACGCCCTGCGTCTGGACCTGGATGTGATCACCTCGTTGTATCCCACCACCGAAAAATCCGCTGCGCGCTTGTATCTCCAGAGCATGCCCACCGAGGCATTCAACACGCTGATGGCTCAGTCTACCTTCCGTTACTACTTGTCGCAGGATATAGAGGACAAGCAACGGCTGGAAGTGGGGACCATGGTGGATCAATGGCAGCCCACCGGCGAGAGCGGCTGGAGCACCGCGCGGTTTACCACCACCCAGCCCGTCTCCGGCATCGCCATCACGTTTACGCAGGCCAGCATCGGCAGCACCGAGCCTTTCTATCTGATGGATGCCTTTGCCGTCCCGGCGTATGTTTGTATCCTCCAGGTAAACTGCCGGCGAACAAATAACGTCAATGTCAACCCCATTGACCTGAGCCAGTTCCTCGTCTTCGACATCCTCCCCGCCACCCTGGATGAATTCTACACGCTCACAGATCGCGGGGATGGCAACTTCGCGCTGGCCTGGGACGAGCGCTTCCCCACCTTGTGCGACGCCGACGGCGACGGCCTGCGCAGTCGCGCTTGCGGTGGCCCGGACCCGGATGACAGCATGCCGGATATAGACGGCGACGGCCTCTCCGCCTTCTGGGAGATGCGCCATGCTGCCGAGGGCTACAACCTGTTCTTGGCCGATAGCGACGGCGACGGCCTCAGCGACTACTGGGAAGCCTTCTTTGGCACGCATCCCGGCCAACCCGACACAGATTACGACGGCCTGGATGACGGGGACGAAGTCTTCCTGTTCCGCGCGACCAACGCCGCCGGCATCCCCGACCCTGACAGTTGGCGCGGCGGCTGGATGTATACTTACGGCTTCGACACAGAAGGCAACCGGCTGCGCACGCTGGTCACGTCCGATCCCCTGGTGGCCGACGCCGACGGCGACGGGGTGCTCGATGGGCAGGAACGCATCTTTGGCACGCATCCCCGGGTAGCCTCCACTGCGCAGCCCTTCAATCTATCCGTGCGCTTGAATACGGGGCACAACGTGATCGGGCCTGACCAACTCATCACCCACCAGGCCGTCTTGGAGAATGTCCTGGACCGCTACGCGCCGGGGGTGCTGGACATCACCCTCCCGCCGGCGGTGCAAGCTACCACGCCCCTCGCGCCGCGTGCCTTCGAATTGCAGCCGCTGGAGACGGTGACGCTCACCACCGCCGTCCGCGCGGCCTTCACCACCACCCAGATGTTGACCTTCACCACACGCGCCGGGGCCGTCGTCGTGGATCGTTTCGGTGACGCCGGGGGCCGCGCGCTCTGGCTGCGGATGGATGCCCCCGGCTTTGTGGATGACGCCCTGGCCGGCAACCAGATCACCTGTGAGCCGTTCGGCACCTGCCCCGCCCTGGTCGCCGGCGGCTATCAGGGCCAGGCGATGCAGGCGACGGTCGGCGGCCCCTACCTCCGCGTCGCCGATCACCCCAGGATGCGCGTCAACGCCTTCTCTGTCGGTCTGTGGATTAAGCCAGCGGAAGATGCCCTGCACACCGCTCAATACTGGCTGCACAAACCCGATGTTTATAAGCTCTTCACCGATGTGGGCGGCATCCCGCGTTTCTGGGTCGGCGGGAGCGCCGGCCCTCGCTTGATCAGCCCTCAACCCCTCCCGCCCGGTCAGTGGAGCCATCTATTGGGTACGTTCGATGGTAACGTGGCGCACCTCTACGTCAACGGTGTCCGGCAACATAGCATGGACTACACCGGCTTCGCGCTCTCCCTACATCCGGTGCGGATCGGCCAGGACTGCGCCGGGCTGCTGGATGAAGTCGAACTCTACACCCGCGCCCTCTCCGAGCGCGAAGTCGCGGCCAAGTTCACCGCGCCGCTGTTCAACTTCAGCTTCGAGACCCCCGATCCGGCGCTCGAGTGCGGCGAGAGCGGCTGCCCGTCCCTGAAAGCCAACGGCCCGGCGGGCAACTATGCCAGCTTCAGCCACGAAGAGATCCGTGTTTTCTCTGTTCCCATGCAGCCGCACCTTGATCTCAGCCGGCGCGCCGGTCACTTCACCTACGCGGCGTGGGTGTTGCCTCAGGCATCGCCAAGCGGCTGGCCCGATAGTATGCATTCTTTCATTATCGGCCGGCAGGTTGCATGGGTAGAATACCCCGTGCTTTACCAACGGGATCGCAGTCTGGGTGTTAAATTCGGGACGGGGGAGAATGATCCCACCTGTGATAGTGGCCTTACCCCCGACATTCTCACGTTAGATACCTGGCAACATATTGCTGTTGCCTTCGACGGCGAGCGATTCACGTTCTACGTCAACGGTGTCCCCCTGGCGAATCGGGTAGGTGAAAACTGCCAGGGAGCCAAACCCGCCGCCCCGCCAGACGCCCCGATCGTAATGGGTGCATTTTTCGGCGGCGGCCTGGATGAGGTGCAACTCTACGGCTACGCTTTGCCGGCGGACGAAGTGGGCCGCCTGTATCGCGCGCAAGGCCGCCCGCTCTACTTGCCGCTCGACGAACCGCCCGGCGCGACGCGCTTCACCAATCTAGGCACGGACTCCACGCGCGTAGGAATCTGCACCGGCGCGACCTGCCCCCGCAGCGGCGCGCCCGGCCGCGTCAATCAGGGCCTGTACTTCGATGGCCGGGAGGCGGCTGTGACGCTCGGCACCGCCGGGCAACTGGGCCTGGCTGCACGCAGCTTCACCGCCGTAGCCTGGGTCAAACCCGCCGCGCTGAACGGGGAGCGCGCCATCTTCGGCGGCGGCGATCTTTTCCTCGGCCTGAGCGCGGGCCGCCCCGTGATGCGCTTCAGCGCGACCAATGCCCTCACCGGCACAACCGCGTTGGCAACCGACCGCTGGTATCTGCTGGCGTGGCACTACGACCAGACCACGCAGCAGATGACGATCTACGTGGATGGCGAGGCGGTTGCCCAAGCAGCGGCGCGCGCGCCCTTCGCCACGGCCGCGGCCGCCATTACCCTCGGCAATGCCAACGGCGACCACGCCTTCGCCGGCGCGCTGGACGAGATCAGTATCTATACCCACCCGCTCTCTGCCGACGCGCTCCACGCACTGCGCCTCCAGGTACCGGCCATCCACCTGCGCTTCGACGAAACCTCCGGGACGCACTTTGCGGATTCCGGCTACGGCTTCCCCGCCACCTGTACCGCCACCACCTGCCCGATCCCCGGCGTCAAAGGCCGTATCTATACCGGCCTGTTCTTCGACGGCGAAGCCGGCGCCCTGCACCAAGATATCGGCAGTCACGTCTTCCTCCGCGACGGCTTTACCCTGGGGGCCTGGGTGCGTGCGAGCGACTTCACCGGTGCGCGCGGGCTGCTCGCCGCCGAGGGTGACGCCGGCCGGCTGGAATGGCAGATTGTGGACGGCTACCCGGTCTTGACGCTGGATGCCGGCGTCACGCTCACCAGTCCCGCCGAGGTTCCCCTGAATCTGTGGACGCATCTCGCGGCGCGGTATGACGATACGCTTGACGAGCTGACGCTCTTCACCAACGGGCGGCCCAACGCCGTCTACACGAATACCCCTAGCTTTGGCGGCGTGCGCACGCTCCACTGGGGCCGCGGCTTTGCGGATGCCAGTCACTTCTTCGGCACGCTGGATGAGCTGCTCGCCTACGCCGTCCCGCTCTCCGACGCCGAAATCAAAGCGCAGTACGAATATCAAGCCGCCTGGCACGATGCCACCTTCACCCACCATGTGTTGTTGGATGCCGACCCGCCCACCGCCGAAGTGATGGCCGGATCGGGCTACGTGGGGCCGCGCGACACCGTGCTGACCGTCGTCGCGCAGGACGCGAGCTCCAAAGTCGTCCGCGTCGAGGTGCGGGTGAATGACGGCCCCTGGCAAGATGCCGTCGCCGACGAGGGCGTGTGGCTCTTCTCCTTCAATGCCGATCACAGCTTGCCACCCGGCATGCACACCGTCTACGCGCGCGCGACCGACCAAGCCGGCAACCGCAACGTCCCCATGCCGCGCCCCGTCTACATTGACGCCACCCCCCCGACCGTCGCCCTGAACACGCCGGACACTGCCTACAACATCGCCTTCGATGAACGCCAAAACCACTGGCTGCTCGGCTTGCGCGGGACGGCCGCTGATGATCGCGGACTGGCGTATGTGGAAGTCACGCTGCGCGACGCGGACGGGCTGCTGGTCGGTCGCCCCCAGTTCATCCGCTTGCGCGGGCAGACGGCCGCCTGGGAGCTCAGCTATCCGCTGCCCTACACCCCCTCCGGCGAGTACACGGTCGAGATTACGGCGAGTGACCTGGCCGGCAACATCGCAACCACCCGGCACCCGGTCGCGCTGCGCACCGATGCCACGCCGCCCTGGGTTGAGATCACCCACCTTCGCAGTGCGACGCCTGGCGTGTTGCACGGGTCGCCGCCCCCTGCGCCGCCCCCTGTCATCAGCGGTGTGGCGCTGGACATCCCCTATCCACCGGGCGCGCTGTTGACGTTGCGCTTTGAGGAAGCGGAGGGGCAGACCTTCTACGATAGCTCGTCATACCGGCACACCGCGACCTGTTCCCCGCCGGCTTGCCCCACGCTCCGCGCGGGCCAGTACGGCCAGGCCGCTACCTTCGACGGGACCATGATGTTGCGCGTTACCGGCGCGCAAGACCTCGCGCCGGGGAGCTTCGCGCATGGGGCCCTCGCGCAAGCCTTCGCCACGCCGCCCCCCGCGTTGACGGCGCTGGCCTGGGTATCGCCCACCACACTGTCCGGCGCGCAGACGTTCATCGCCACCGCGACGGAAGGCACCGGCTTCCGCTTTGGCGCGCGGGAGGGACATCTGGAATTCGCGCTCGGCGGAGCGGTCTACACGACGACAGAAGCTGTGCTGACCGCCGGACGCTGGCAACACGTCGCCGCCGTCTGGGATACGCACGCGCATGACACCAACAGCCTGACGCTGTACGTGGACGGCGCGCGTGTCGCCGACTTCCGCGATCTGCCGCCCTTCCCGGCCGGCGCGCCGGGCGGTCTGCGTATCGGCGCGGGCTTCGTCGGCGCGTTGGACGACGTCTTCCTCCACCAGAGCGCGCTCGACATCGCGCAAGTGCAAGACATCGCCCTCCCGGTGGGGCGCGGCCTGCGGACGCTGGAGATCGGCTTCTTGCACGCGCGGCATCACGGCGCGCCCGAAACCATCGCCTGGCAAACGCTCTGGCAAGCGCCGCTGACGCAAACCGTGTTGCCGCTCTACCATACCTGGGCCTACACGTTGCCGCAGTACCTCGCGCATCCCGACGGCACCCGCGAGTGGCTCGAAGGCCCGTACCAGGTTTACCTGCGCGCCACCGACGGCCTCGGCCATCAGCAAGCCTGGCCCGACGTGTGGAGCGGCGAGATTGACACGGCCCCGCCCCGGCTCTCCTTCCAGAAATACGACGCCACCAACGGCGGCGCGAGCTACCTGTGCGACATCCAGGATTACAACTTGGTGCAGAACGCCTTGAGTTGCGCCGGGCAGACGGCGGCGCAGTTGACGCCCGGCTACGCCGAGGATAGCTGGTACACGCAGTGGTTCCCCGATACGGCGCGGCTAATCCGTTACCGCACGCCGGAGGGCCTGCGCGTTATCCCGACCAACGATGCGTTGAGCGCGTGCGACCGTTACGGCCAGTGCGCCAGCGCCGCGTTGGCTACCGGCGTGACGTGTGTACAGTTGACGCTGGAGGAGCTGGGCATCACCGCTGTGAATGATGGCTGGTTCGACAATGATGCCGAACTGTGGCTGAAGGTGGATGACGAGATGATCTGGGAGCGCGAAGAAGTCATCGCCGGTGACACGTTCGCGCTGAACTATACCACGCGCCGCTGTAATACTGACGCCTACCTCACGCTGGAGGAATGGGACTGGGCTTGGCAAGTGTGGCCGCCAGGTTGGTATAAGAAACCTGACCTGGTGTTAGCGAAGACGCTGTTGAGCAGCGCGGCCGGGACGTATACGGAGACCTTGAACCAGGCCGGCGTCCAGGGGTGGTTGCGCTGGTCGGCG
>SLSP01000044.1 GCA_007130345.1 Thermoflexales bacterium | reverse complement strand
TCTTTCAGTAGATTCACGGTTGAGTCCCCTGAAAAACCGGAATTTTCACGCACGCAGCCACTACATCTAGGAATTTGCGACACGCATACACTACCTATAGTATTCCAGCCAGTAAAAATTCCGATTTTTTGACCTTTTTTCAGTAGATTCACGGTTATGCCGACTTCTTTTTCCGCGCGCAGAGCCGCCGCGTGATGAGGACAACTCCGGCCAACGTCCCCACCGTGACCAGCGTGGGCACCACCATTTCTTGCCAGCGCACGGGGATCTTGCAGCTTGCATCGTGGAGGGGCGGCGTCTCGGCGTCCAGGTGCGGATACAGGCGTTCTAGCGCGGGGGTTTCCGCATCCGTCGTGGCGATGACCTCGCGTAATTCCAGCATTAGGTGCGTCATCTCGTCGCGGGCGGCGCGAGCGTGCCCCTCCAGGCTGACCTTCAGGCTTTCGATGCTCAGGAGTCCGCGCACCAGCGAGAGGAGCAGCGGTTCGGGCACCGCGAACAGCGCGCGCAATACCGGCGGGCTGATGGGATACCCGGCTTGCTCTAACCCGCGGAGGGCTTCCTTCATCCCCCGCGTGCCCAGGACGAGGGCGTCGCGGGTGCGCACCATCCGCCCCTGGTCGGTGTCCGTCGCGTAGAGCGCGGCTGCCAGCGGCCCAACGATGGCAACGTGATGCCGGAGCCAGGCGTCCATATCCGTGCGGATGTCCACCTTGTAGCCGCGCATCTGCGCCAACGCCGCCGCGACCCGGCGCGTGCGCGCCGTGATGCGCCCATCCACCTCACCGATGGGGATCTCCCATCCCGCGTCTCTGTCGGGCACCATCCGCATCACCGGGCCATCGCGGTGGCCGCCGGGCAAGGGGAAGCCGAGCAGCACGCGCTCTTTCCCCACCGCCTCGATGAGGGCTTCGGGGCCAGCGGCATTGTTCATCATAAACAGCACGGTGGGGACGCGCTGATTGGCGGCCAGCACGGGCAGGATGTCCAGCGCGTGATTCTTGCGCATCACGACGAGCACCACGTCGTAAAAATCGTCGGGCGCGAGGGCCTCCACCACCTTGACCCGCGTGACCTCGCGCTCGCCGGTGACGCTATCCTCCAAAATCACGCCGTGCTCGCGCAAATCGGCGAGGCGTTGTCCCCGCGCCAACAGCGCGACATCGTGACCGGCTTCGTCCAGCCGGGCGGCGAATAAACTCCCTAAAGGGCCGGCACCATAAACTAGCATCTTCATTTGAAAACCTCCTGATTGTAATTAATGGTAGGGTTCGTTTTGAGGAATCTGCGGATAAGCACTGCTTGACACTTTTCGGCGTCAAACGTGAAACGTCAAACGTCACGGAATCTATTTTGACCTGGATTTGCCTCTCGGAAGTCAAAATCCGCCTTATCTTGGCATTGATTTTGACGTTTGACGAGCTTTTAGACGCAGCAAAATGGTCAAGCAATTTTCTTTTGAGAATGAACCATGCCTAATTCATGTACTCTGCTGCCATCGTGCGGCGGGCGCGGAAGAGCCGCGATTTGACTGCCGAGAGCGTCGTTGTCGTCGCCTCGGCGATCTCCTGGTATGAGAGGCCCTCCCAGTAGAACATCACCACCATCGCGCGATCCAGCGGGGCCAACGTCTCCAAGAGCGCGCGGGCGCGGGCTTCCTGCTCGCTCGCTAACAGCGCGGCTTCGGGATTGGGGCTGTTGCCCGCCTGCCATTCCCACGCGCCATCGTCGCCCATCCCATCCAGCGAGACTTCGGGCGTGTGCCGCCGCAAGCGGTCGATGCACTCATTCGACGCGATGCGCAGGATCCACGGCTTGAAGGGCCGGGCCGCGTCGTAAGTGTGCAGCTTCGTCACCGCCTTGATCAGCGACTCCTGCGCCGCGTCCTCCGCTTCTCGACGCTCGCCCAACAGACGATAACACAGCGAAAAGACCGGCTGTTGGTATGTCGTGACCAGGGTGTTGATGGCCGCCTGATCCCCGTTTTGCGCTAGAGTGAGTTCTTCTCGTTCCATAAGAACCTATTTCAGGCGCGTGTCCTTCTTTGCCACCACTCGCTGAGAGTGCCTATGACCGCGCCGAGCGATAGACCAAGCCCGATATTGCTTATGAGTAAGCCGTACATCAAGCCGAAAGCAATCCCAATGGCTACTCCTTCGCCGTTCTTTAACTTTTTCTTCTTCGGGTCTGTCATCGCTTATCACCTCCTGAGTTAAGGTGATTTTAACTATACTGTATGCAGAGCGATTTGTCTTGAAGCAAACGGTCTAACTTGACTTAGACTTTGGTTAGGGTTTTGTCTAGGACTAAAGTTGTAGGCAGCAGAGCAATCTCCTGAGCAGGCTTCGAATCTCCAGCATCGGGCGGTCTTGTTCAGAAAGAGAATTCAAGTATACTAAGCTATGCTGTGCGCGATGTCCAGCGCGGCAATGCTATAATCGCAATACCACAAAAGTCACCCTGTTTGGAACACGGATTTACACAGATTTCACGGATAAAACCAAAAAATCCGTGTTTTTCCGTGTAAATCCGTGTCCTTGCTTGAAATCAACTGGGGACATCTTCTCGTCACAGGGTTAGTTTTGCGCTACTGCCTATAATCATACCAGCAAGGGGCCGGCGTTCAAAGTCCGGCTCAGGCTGCATCGAATCAAGTCACGTCCAGAGGAGTTTATTAATGACCACCATCCGCGTTTCCAATGTATCCAAAGCGTTCGGCGAAGTCCATGCCGTGCGCGATGTCTCGTTTGAGGTGTATCCCGGCGAGATTTTCGGCCTGCTCGGTCCCAACGGCGCGGGGAAGACGACGACGATCCGCATGATGTTGGACATCTTCCGTCCCGATAGCGGCAGCATTGAGGTTTTCGACGGCCCGTTGACCGAGGCGAAGAAGAACCGCATCGGCTATATGCCGGAAGAGCGCGGGCTGTACAAAGACCTCAAACTGGCCCCCACGCTGGTCTTCCTGGCGACTCTGAAGGGGGTGAAGGAGTCGGTGGCCCGCGAGCGCGTGGACGAATGGCTGGAGCGCTTCGATTTGGCCGATTATGCTAAGCAGAAGATCCAAAATCTCAGCAAAGGGATGCAGCAGAAGGCGCAAATCATCGTCACGCTGCTGCACGATCCCGACTTGCTGGTGATCGACGAGCCGTTCTCCGGGCTGGACCCGGTGAACACGCGCCTGGTCAAGTCCATCATCGAGGAATTGTGCGCGCGCGGCAAGACCATCATTATGTCCACCCACCAGATGTACCAGGTGGAGGCGATGTGCAATCGGATTGTGCTCATCAACCGGGGCCGCAACGTTCTGTATGGCGAGGTGCAACAGATCAAGCGACAGTTCGCCGGGAACGCGCTCCAGGTGGAGGGCGAGGCGGATTTCGACGCGCTGCCCGGCGTGCTGGAAGCGCGCCGCCATAACGGGGCGTGGCACCTCGCGCTGGAAACGGGCCGCGATCCCCAGGCGGTGTTGCAAGCTCTGGCACAGCAGGCCGGCGCGCGCATTCAGAAGTTCGAGGTGGCCGAGCCGTCGCTGGAGGACATCTTCGTGGCAACGGTGCAGCAAGCCGCCGAGGAGACGCCTTCCTATGCGTAACCTCTGGCTGATAGCGAAGCACGAATATCTCAAAGTGGCGGGCAAGAAGTCGTTTGTGCTCGGCACCCTGGGGATGCCCGTGTTGATGGTCGTCGTCACGGCGATCAGTATCCTGATGACCGCCGGGGGGCGCGGGCGGCTGCCCTTCGGCTATGTAGACCACGCCGGGCTGCTGATCGACCCGGTGGTGCCGCCATCCGCGATGGGCGAATCGGCCGCGACGTTCCGCGCCTTCCCCGATGTGGCCGCCGCCGAGGCCGCGTTGGAAGACGGCGACATCCAGGCGCTCTACATCGTGCCCCACGACTATATGGCGACGGGCGAGATTGAGTTGCGCTATCTGACCCGCGAGCCGAGCTTGATCACGCGGGATGACTTCAGAGCGCTGCTGCGGGCCAACCTGCTGGCGAACTACGATCCGCTGATCCGCGAGCGCGTGATAGCCGGTAGCTCCATCACCATCCGCGCCGCCGATGGCAGCCGCGAGTTTGCCGAAGATAATTTCCTCGACTTTATGATCCCCTTTGTGGCGGCGTTCCTCTTCGTCTTCGCGGTGATGAACGCGGGCGGTTACATGCTCCAGGCCGTGACCGACGAGAAGGAGAACCGCACCGTGGAGGTGTTGGCGACCTCGGTGCGCCCAGAGGAGCTGATCGGCGGCAAGGCCATCGGCCTGATCGGCGTGGGACTGACTCAACTGGCGATCTGGGGCGCGACGGCGGTGGCCGGGCTGATCGTGGCCTCCTTCTTCATCCCCATGCCCGCGTCGTTCAGCATCCCGTGGTCGCTGTTGGCGGTCGTGAGCCTGTTCTTCCTGCCCGCTTACGCGCTCATCGCTGGGATGATGACGGCCATCGGCGGCATCGTCACCGACTTTCAACAAGGCCAACAGATCAGCGGGATTTTGAACCTGCTATTTATGCTGCCGTTCTTTTTTGTGATGGTGATTTTAAGCCGCCCTGACAATCCGGTAGTCATCGCGCTGACGCTCTTCCCCCCGAGCGCGTTCGTCACCATCACGATGCGCTGGGCGACGACGGTGGTGCCGCTCTGGCAACTGGTGACAAGCTGGCTGTTGCTGGTGGCCTCGGCGATATTCAGCGTGTGGGCGGCATCGCGCATCTTCCGCGCCGGGATGTTGCGCTACGGGCAGACGGTCAACGTCAAAGCCGTCTTCGCGGCCTTGCGCAAGCCGGTACAATGACGCCCTTGAAAACCCGCTGACGAAGACGTAGCACAACCTTCAAGTTGTCGCATCCGATAGCAAACGGGTACTATGATGACGCTCCAAGCCCCCGTCCCCGGGGGCGGCGGGCTATTTTTGAGCGGTTTACTCATTTACCATTTGATTAGTGTCACAAAGTCTTCACCATCAGCACACTTGGCTCCAAGGGGATTGCCAAATCCCCGACTAACCGCCGGATTTGGCAATCCGGCGGGAGCCTGGCACGATATGGCGAATACTTTAAGATACAAGCCCATTCGCAATCTGCCATTTGCCATTCACCAAGGAGTACTATGCGTAACGTTCTATGGGTCATCAAGCACGAAATTATGAGCACACTCGGCAAGCCCTCGTTCTGGGTGACGACCTTTGTGCTGCCAGCCGTAATTATGGCGTTCAGCTTCGGCGCGCAATTCATCGGCGCGCGGATGGTGGACGATGAACCGGAGATTCTGAGCGGCGCGGCGGACATCGAGACACGGGCCATCGGCTACGTGGATCACGCGGGCATCATCGCGGAGTTGCCGCCGGGCCTGCCGGAGCATCTGGTGCGCGCCTTCCGCAGCGAATCCGCCGCGCACCTCGCGCTGGAAGAGGGCGCGTTGAGCCATTACTACGTCATCGCGGCGGATTATATCGAAAGCGGCGCGATTTTGGTAGTGGACGCGACCTTTTCGCCCCTGGGCAACATCGCCACGACGCAGTTGTTTCGGAACATCGTGAACCACAATCTGCTTGGGGATGCTGATCTGGCGATGCGCGTCGCCAATCCGCTGGCGCGCGTGCGTTCCGTCGGCATGGACGCGCCGGAGAGCACCGAAGCCGAGGAACTGACGCGCTTTATCGTCGCGTTTGGCGCGCTCTTCATCCTCTTTTTCGTGTTGACGATGAGCAGCGGCTTTATGTTGAGCAGCGTCGCCCGCGAGAAAGAGAACCGCACCGTCGAGGTGTTGCTGGTGAGCCTGCGCCCCCGCGACTTGATGCTCGGCAAAGTCCTGGGCCTGGGCGTCGTCGCGCTGTTGCAGATGGCGATCTGGGGCGGGGGGAGTTTGTGGGCCTTGCTGGAAGGCGACGCGCTGCTGGCGAACTTCGGCGTGATACTGGAGACTATCACCTTGCCGCCCGGCTTCGTGATCTGGGGCGCGCTCTACTTCCTGTTCGGGTATATTCTCTACGCTTCGATACTCGGCGCGATTGGCGCGCTGGCCCCCAACGCCCGCGAAACCGGCCCGTTCACCTTCATCGCCATGTCGCCGCTGATGGCCCCGATGATGCTGAACCCGATCTTCACCACCGCGCCTCACAGCCTGCCAGCCGTGGCGTTCAGCCTCTTCCCGCTGACCTCGCCCACGTCGATGCTACCGCGTCTGGCGATGGGCGGTGTCCCCTTCTGGCAGCCCGCGCTAGGGCTGGTGCTTCTGGCCGCCACCACCTACGGCTTCGTGCTGCTCGCCGCGAGCTTCTTCCGCGCCGACACCCTGCTCTCCTCCGCCACGCTGGATTGGGGACGCTTGGTGACGGCGTACAAGAACGGGCGAAACCGGTAATTCCCCTGACACGCGCAAGCCGGAGGCTCCAGGAGCCTCCGGCTTTTGGTTGGGGAAGGTTCAAGCAAGCACCTCGGTCGAACCGCCCCTGGGGACAAGGGCTAGTACAGCGCGGCATAAATAACTCCCCCAGTTGAATGTGCTCCAAGGGGAACGTCAGTTCCCCGGTTCGCCGCGTAGTCGCG